>CBAAAS010000422.1:0-3706 GCA_964658855.1 uncultured Mycobacterium sp. | reverse complement strand
CAGGTTCGGGGCTTTTCGTAGGAGACGAACTGAGCGGCCCACATCTGGTGCTGGCCGACGCCCGCGACGTACACCGCGTCGGGACCGGCGATCTCGCCCAGTTTCTCGATGACGTACTCCGGGCTCAAGCTGCCGTCGCTCTGCGGCCCATAGCTCAACGGGTAGGTGGCCTTCACATCGTCGAGGTAGGTCCACCAGTCGGCGATCTCGATCTTGGACGGCGCGTCATCGTGGCGCAGCGCCTCGATCAGCGCGGTGATGACCGCTTTGACGTCACCGACGATCGGCACGTCGGCGTGCCGGTTCTTGCCGATCTCGGCAGGGTCGATGTCGGCGTGAATGACCTTGGCTTCAGGTGCGAACGAGTCGAGCTGCCCGGTCACCCGGTCATCGAAACGGGTGCCCAGTGCGATCAACAGGTCGCTGCGCTGCAGCCCGGCGACCGCCGCGACCGTGCCGTGCATGCCCGGCATGCCCAGGTGCTGACGGTGGCTGTCCGGGAAGGCGCCGCGCGCCATCAGCGTGGTGACCACCGGGATGCCGGTCAACTCGGCCAGTTCGCGCAGCTGCTCGGTGGCCTCGCCCCGGATGACCCCGCCGCCGACGTAGAGCACCGGCTTGTGCGCGGCCGCGATCAGCTTGGCGGCCTCGTGGATCTGGCGGTTGTGCGGCTTGGTGTTCGGCTTGTAGCCGGGCAGGTCCATCCGCGGCGGCCAGCTGAACGTGCAGGGCGCCTGCAACACGTCCTTCGGGATGTCGACCAGCACTGCGCCCGGCCGTCCGCTCGAGGCGATGTGGAACGCCTCGGCCAGCACCCGAGGAATCTCGTCGCCGTCGCGAACCAGGAAGTTGTGCTTGGTGATCGGCATGGTGATGCCAGAGATGTCGGCCTCCTGGAAGGCATCCGTCCCGATCAGTGCGCGCCCGACCTGGCCGGTCACCGCGACCACCGGAATGGAGTCCATCTGCGCGTCGGCCAGCGGGGTCACCAGGTTGGTGGCGCCAGGACCAGAGGTGGCCATCATCACGCCGACCTTGCCGGTGGCGTGCGCGTAACCGCTGGCCGCGTGGCCGGCGCCCTGCTCGTGGCGGACCAGGACATGCCGCAGCTTCTTGGAGTCGAACAGTGGGTCGTAGACCGGGAGCACGGCACCGCCGGGAATCCCGAAGATGACCTCGACGTCGAGCTCCTCCAGCGATCGGATTACCGACTGTGCACCGGTAAGTTGCTCAGGCGCAACATGTTTCGGCCGGACCGTCGGCGGCTTGGTGGCGGATTTGGCTGCATCTGTGGCGATACGGGCCACCTCCGGCGACGCCGGCTTCGCAGCCGGTGTCTGCGGCTCGGAGTGCGATCTGGTGGGTGCGCTCACGGTGTCCTCTGTCCCTCTTGTCACTACTTGGTTCTCTGCGTTTTGCTCTGGAAAGTTGACGGGCAACAAAAAACCCCCGTCAGCTCAGCAGCTGTACGAGGGTTGCGCGTTGGTCTGGCTTGATCAGTCAGGCACCAACGCGCAGGCGGATTACTACGAGCTCTCCAGATGTGTTCATCGCCCCACGACGGTAGCTGCCGTACTGGTCAAACGTCAAATCCGGTGGCTGCCCGATTCTCGGGGCGACCCAGGTCAGGCGCCGATGTCATGATGCTTGCATGGCCACCGACCCGCCGCAGGAAGCAGCGCCCGCACCGCCGGTGGTGATCGCCGTTTCGCAAATGGCCCACTTCGCGGTCGGCTTCTTCGCAATCGGTCTGCTCATACCGGTTCTGACCTGGCCGGTCACCGCGCCGCTGCTGATCATCCCGGTGCTGTTGTCGGCATTGATCGTTCGACTTCAGACTCGGGCCGACGACACCGGGGTCACCGTCCGCACGCTGCTCGGCAGCCGATCGGTGCGCTGGGAGGACATCGAAGGCCTGCGATTCAACAGAGGCTCGTGGGCCCGTGCTCAACTGAAGGACGGACACCAGCTGCGATTACCCGCGGTCACTTTCGCGACACTGCCGCAGCTGACCCGAGCCAGCGCCGGCAGAGTCCCCAACCCGTACGCGGACTAGCTCACCGGGTTCGCGCCGTTGAGCAAAATCCACAGTCCGACACCGGCGCCGACACCCACCACCAGCGCGGCGAACGACCCGATGAACGGCCGGCGAGCCCAGCCGCGACCAGCGTCGAAGCCGTAGCGCCCGGGTCCGGCCAGGATCACGGCGACAGAGAGCACGATCAACGTGATCTCGTATTCGTGGCCGCTGGGCAGGAAGTACGGGAAGGAGCGCGGGTTGTGCTGGGCGGACATGCCGGCGAGCAAACTGTTGGTCAGATAGGCCAGCGCGCCCGCCGCGGCCAGCGGGGTGAACAGTCCGAGGACCAGCAGGACGCCCGCGGCGATCTCGCCACCGGCAGCGCAGTAGGTGAGGATGTCCGCGTGCTGGTAGCCAATGTCGGACAGCTGGTTCTTGAATCCGGTCAGGCCCTCGCCACCCCACCAGCCGAACAACTTCTGCAGTCCGTGCGCGGCGAAGACGGCACCGAGGCCGACGCGAAGAATCAGCAGGCCGAGGTCCTGGGTGCCGCGACGATTGGCGGCGCGAACCGCCACATCGTCGTAATGCTCGTGCTCGTCGATGCCGTCAGGCGCGAAAATCGAGTTTTGACCGGTGGGCTGAGGCTGGTACGGCAACGGCTCCTGCCTGCCGCGGATCAGCCCGATACCGCTGCTGGACGAGCGCACGCTGCCGGAGTCAGCCGAGTCGTAATGCGGAATCAGCGTGGTCTCGAAATCGCCTGCATAGGTGTCTGACGGCAGGTCGTCCTCGGGGTCGACCAGGCTCGCGGACGACGGCCGCGCCGGAGTCGGCACCGCGGAGGAGTCCTGTCGTTGCCAATGTGCGTCATTCGGTTGACTGCTCACCCGTGCCAGGGTAAGTGCAAATTCTGCCGAATCGGGGATTTGAGCGGCACTTTCACGGTCGCGATTTGCGCGCCGCGGTGCGGCCGTCAGTGTTTGCGGGCAGATGCGGGTGCCGCGCGGTACCCGTCACGGGCGCGCTCGGGGACATATCCGTAATCTGGCAGCTATGCGGTTGTGGTGGTCGGGGCGGCGCAGCATGCCTGTGCTCTGCTCGGCGGTGCTCGTCCTGGCTGGTTGTGCCCAGTTCAACGATGTGCAATCGCAGCCATTCACCACTGAGCCCGAGCGGCATGGCGCGCCGAGCTCGACGCCGCCTCCTCCGCCGCCGCTTCCCGACAAGCCGTTCCCGAAAGAATGTCCCGCCCCCGGTGTGATGCAAGGTTGCCTGGAAAGCACCAGTGGTTTATTGATGCAGCCCGACAGCAAGTCGGCACTGGTGGCCGAGCGGATAACCGGCGCGGTCAAAGAGGTGTCGGTCAGCGCCGAGCCGAAGCTCAAGACCGTGATCCCTGTCGACCCGGCCGGTGACGGTGGGTTGATGGACATCGTGCTCTCGCCGACGTACTCGCAGGACCGGTTGATGTACGCCTACATCAGCACGCCCACCGACAACCGCGTCATCCGAGTAGCCGATGGCGACACCCCTAAAGACATTCTCACCGGAATTCCCAAGGGCGGCATTGGGAATACCGGTGCCCTGCTGTTCACCAGTCCGACCACGCTGGTCGTGATGACCGGCGATGCGGGTAACCCGGCGATGGCCAATGACCCAGCGTCGCTGGCAGGCAAAGTGATT
>CBAAAS010000421.1:0-3712 GCA_964658855.1 uncultured Mycobacterium sp. | reverse complement strand
GGCCCGCTTCGTCGGCGGACATCCGATGACGGGCACCGCGCACTCCGGCTGGGAGGCCGGGCATGCCCGACTGTTCGTCGGCGCCCCCTGGGTGATCAGCGTGGACGAACACGTGGACCCCGCGGTGTGGTCGACGGTGCTGCAGCTCGCGCTCGATTGCGGCTCGGTCGTGGTGCCGGCCAGGTCCGACGAACACGATGCCGCCGCGGCGGCCATCTCGCATCTGCCGCACCTGCTCGCCGAGGTCCTGGCGGTCACCGCCGGGGAGGTGCCGCTGGCGTTCGCGCTGGCCGCCGGATCGTTCCGGGACGGCACCCGGGTTGCCGGGAGCGCGCCGGATCTGGTGCGGGCCATGTGCGAAGCGAACGCGAGCGAGTTGCTGCCGCGTGTGGACCGGGCCATCGAATTGCTCAGCGAGGCTCGAGAGTCATTGGCACACAACGACTCTGTGGCCAGCCTGGTCGAAAGTGGGCATGCCGCGCGCGCTCGCTACGACAGCTTCTCCCGGCCGGAGATCGTCGGCGTGTTCGTCGGCGGCGAGAACTGGCGGGCCGAGTTGGCGGCCGCCGGACGCGCCGGCGGCGTGATCAGATCCGCTCTGCCAACCCTGGGTAGTCCACGATGAACCCGTCGGCGTCGATGGTCAGCGTGGTGTCTGACGTCGGCGAGTGCACCTTCATTCCGTCGCCGATGCTGCTGTAGCTGATCGCCGCCGAGGCCACACTCATCTCCGGCAGGTTCACGTAGACCGTGGGCACCGTGATCGACTCGGCGTGCTCGTGGAGTCCGACCCGGCGAATCGGCAGCGTGTTGAAGAACGGGCTCCACACCACGTCGACGTCCAGTGCGCCTTTGTAGGCCGCCCGCGAGTCGCCCTGGTGGTCGGTGATCAGCCACATGTTCTCGTCATCGCGGGCGACGACGAGCTGTCGTTCCCGCTCAGCCAGCGTGACGGTCATGCCGAGTCGCTTGGTCGCGCCGGTTTCGTCGGTCACCAGGTCGTAGTAGGCGGCGAAAGCCGGATTGTCGTCGGTCTTGGCGGCCACGATGCGGCCGTTGGCTTTGATTCGCTTGCCGGACAATTGGACCCGCACCGACTCCATCCGCCGGGAGTCCTGTGAGCGCCAGGTCAGCATCGTTGACCGCGCAGTGCTCGTCGGGTCTGAGGGGGCTTGGCTCACGCGTCCACGTTAGGCGACGGCTGGACATATATCGACGGCTGGCGGTGTGGCATTCGGCGCAGTCGCCCGGTACCGGGCACCGACGCCCATACCGCGAAGGCGAGCGCGCCGTCGAGAATGAGCGCCAGTGCCACCACCATCAGAGCGCCGACCAGCGCGATGTGAAACTGGCGCACCTTGATGCCGTCGATCAGGTAGCGCCCCAGCCCACCGAGGCTGGCGTAGGCCGCCACCGTGGCGGTGGCGACGACTTGCAGCGTCGCGGTCCGCAGCCCACCCACGATCAGCGGCAGCGCGTTGGGCACCTCGACCCGCAGGAGCACCCGCAGCTCGCTCATGCCCATGGCGCGGGCCGCGTCGACGACCGTGCGGTCCACCGCCGACACCCCGGCGTACGTTCCCGCCAGCAGCGGCGGAATCCCGAGCAGCATCAGCGCGACGATCGGCGGTATCAAGCCCAGACCCCACAACAGCACGGCCAGCAGCAGCACGCCGAGCGTCGGCAATGCGCGCAACGCGTTGACCAGGCTGACCACTACCAGGGTGCCGCGTCGGGTATGCCCGACGACCAACCCGATCGGGATGGCCACCAGCGCCGACACCGCCACCGCGGCCGCGGTGTATTCCAGATGCTCCAGCGTCCGGGCTGCCAGGCCGACCGGACCGAACCAGTTGTCGCTGGTGAGCAGATAGGACAGTGCCTGGTTGAGGAAGTTCATCGCGACCCGCCCACCACCGGTGCCGTCAGCAGCCGTCGGCCGGGGCGCGACACCCGGTCCCACGGTGTGGCGAGCCGGCCGGCCAGCATCAGCGCGATATCGATCACGACGGCCAACGCGAAGATGGCGACGATGCCGCCCACTATCTGGTCGCTCTTGTTGGCCTGATACCCCTCGGTGAACCAGGTACCCAGGCCGCCGATGCCGATCACCGCGCCCACCGAAACCATCGAGATGTTGGTGACGACGACAACGCGCAAACCAGCCACCAGAACCGGAATCGATAGCGGCAGATCGACTTTGATCACTCTGGTGATCGGGCGGTAGCCGACCGCGCTGGCCGCGTCGCGCACCTGCGCCGGCACGGCATCGAGCGCCTCGAACACCGCCCTCACCAACAACGCCGACGTGTAAAGCGTCAGCGCGACAAGGACATTGGCTTCGTCCAGGATCCGGGTCGGAATGATCAGCGGCAGCACGACGAACAGTGCCAGCGACGGAATGGTGAACACCGCGCTGGCAGCCACCGTAGTCAGCCGCCGCAGCACCGGGTTGCGCCACGTCAGCACACCCCAGGGCAATGCCAGCAGCAGACCCACCAGCACCGGAACCAGCGAAAGCCGCAGGTGGATCACGGTGAGAGCCCACGCGGTATTGAGGTGATTGAGCAGGTAGTGCACGCTAATCCCGCCGGTAAGAATCCAAGGCGGCCAACACATCGCCGGCGCGAACTCCGCCGGTGACCCTGCCCGCACTGTCGACCGCCACGCCCATGGCCGCCGGTGACGACAGCGCGGCGTCCAATGCCTGGCTGAGGTTGGCGCGCGGCCGGAAGACCGCGCCGACCGACGTCACGCTGTCGCGCAGCGATGCGCCGTCGCGATGCTTACGAAGACCGGTCGCGTCGATCCAGCCCAGCGGCACGCCATCGGGTTTGACCACCAGCGCCCAGCCGTCGCGTAGCTGCTCATCGCCGATGGCGGCCGCGTCACTGATCGTGGCAAGGTGGTGAATCGGCAGGTTCGTCGCATCCAGGAACTGCAGCCAGCGGTAGCCACGGCCGGCGCCGATCATCCTGGCCACGAAGTCGTTTGCCGGACGCGACAGCAACTTGGCCGGCTCGTCGTACTGCTGTAGGACACCGCCCCGGGCGAACACCGCGACGCGGTCGGCGAGCCGGATCGCCTCGTCGATGTCGTGCGTGACGAACACGATGGTTTTGTGCAATTCGGCTTGCAGGTGCAGGATTTCGCGCTGCAACTCGTAGCGCACGATCGGGTCCACCGCGGAAAACGGCTCGTCCATCAACAGAATCGGCGGATCCGCCGCCAACGCCCGTGCCACGCCGACGCGCTGCTGTTCGCCGCCGGACAGCTGCGCCGGGTAGCGCTCGGCCAATTTGGCGTCCAGTCCCACCCGCTCCAGCACGGTGTAGGCGGCCCTGCGCGCAGCCCGGCGCGACTGGCCTTTGAGCACCGGAACGGTCGCGACATTGTCGATCACCCGCTGATGCGGCATCAGGCCCGCACCCTGGATCACGTAGCCGATGCCGAGACGCAGCCGGACCGGATCGACATCCGCGACATCGGCGCCGTCGACCACCACGGTCCCCGACGACGGCTCGGCCATTCGGTTGATCATCCGCATCGACGTCGTCTTGCCGCACCCGGAGGGGCCGACGAATACCGTCAGCGTCCCCGGTGGCACTTCCAGGTTCAGCCGGTCGATGGCCACGGTGCCGTCGTCGTACACCTTGTGGACGTCATGAAAGCCGATCACCCTCAGCTTCCGATCGGGTGGTCGAAGTTGTTG
>CBAAAS010000420.1:0-3717 GCA_964658855.1 uncultured Mycobacterium sp. | reverse complement strand
GGAAATCTCCGGTAGAGCGTGCGCTCACCAACCCCGGCGCGACGGGCGACCGCCTCGATAGGTGCCTCCGGGCCGAGATCGCCGTAGACATCCCGCGCCGCTCGCAGGATCCGCGCGGCATTGCGCGCGGCATCGGCGCGCAATGGTCGGTCAGACACCGCGGTCATGGCGTCAGCGTAACTGACTGTTGACTGCCATTTAGGTGCGCTCTACGCTCGGGTGCAATTGACAGCCATCTGACACTTAGCGAGAGATGCCGATGACGTCGACAACGTCCGATCTGCCCGTAATTCCCCTCCAACGCGCCTCTCGGTGCCCCCTGGCGCCTCCGCTCGAGTTCGCCGACTGGCGGCAAGAGCCAGGCCTACGACGGGCGATGTGGAACGGCCAACAGGTGTGGTCGGTGAGCCGCTACCAGGACATCAGGGCCGCGCTGGTCGATCCACGACTGTCGGCACAAACCCTGCCGGACCTGTTCGGAGAGTCGAGCGACGCGCCGGTAGTTTTCGCGCGCATCGACGATCCCGAGCATCACCGGTTGCGGCGGATGATGACCAGCCAGTTCACCTTCCGGCGCACCGAGGCAATGCGGCCGCAGATCCAGGAACTGGTCGACAAATTCCTGGACGCGATGATCGACAAAGGGCCGCCCGCCGACATCGTGCGCGACTTCGGCCTCCCAGTGCCGTCGCTGGTGATCGCGCTGCTGCTCGGCGTCCCTCCCGAAGACCTCGATTTGTTCCAGCACAACTCCACCGCCGGATTAGAAGTGAGTTCTACCGACGAGCAACGGGCGCAAGGCTTCATGGAGATGTACGCCTATATCCAGGAGCTGGTGGCGCGTAAGGAACGCGAGCCCGGCGACGACCTGATCAGCCGGCTGATCACCGACTACGTCGCGACAGGCCAACTCGACTACAACACCGTGGCGACCAATGGTGTGGTCATGATGCTGGCCGGCCACGAGACCACCGCCAACATGATTTCTCTGGGAACCGTTGCGCTGCTGGAGCATCCGGAAATCTACGAACGTCTCGGGCAGACCGACGATCCCGCCGTCATCGCCAACGCCGTCGAGGAGCTTCTGCGTTATCTCTCGATCGTGCACGCCCAGGTGGACCGGATCGCGACCGAGGACCTTGTTCTCGGCGGCCAACAGATTCGCACCGGGGACAGGTTGTTGATGAACCTGCCGGCCGGGAACTGGGACGGCGAATTCGTGGACAACCCAGAGGCTTTGGACATCGCGCGAAACGCCCGCGGGCACGTCGCTTTCGGCTACGGCACTCACCAGTGCATCGGCGCCAACCTGGCGCGAGCCGAGATGCAGGTGGCATTCGCCACGCTCGCCCGCCGGTTACCGGGCCTTCGACTGGCGGTGCCGCCGGATGAGCTCAAGTTCAAAGACGCCGACATCTACGGCATGAAAGAACTGCCGGTCACCTGGTGAGCAACGACCTGCGGTTCGACGACCAGGTTGCCGTGATCACCGGCGCCGGTGGCGGTTTGGGTTTGCAGTACGCACTACTGCTGGCCTCCCGTGGCGCCCGCGTCGTGGTCAACGACATCGGCGGCTCGGTGACGGGATCGGGTTCGAACGCCGACGCGGCCGCCGGGGCCGTCGAGCAGATCCGCCGGAACGGCGGTGAGGCAGTCGCCGACACCCACAGCGTCGCTACACCCGAAGGCGGACAAGCGATTGTCGACTCCGCGCTGGAGGCGTGGGGACGTGTCGACATCGTGATCAACAACGCCGGCATCGTCAGCGACGCACCGTTCGAGGACATCACCGCCGAGCGGCTCGATCCATTGGTGGACGTGCATTTGAAGGGCGCGTTCCATGTGGCCAGGCCCGCCTGGATACGGATGCGCGAGCAGGGCTACGGACGAATCCTGAATACCTGCTCGGCCGCCGGACTGCTCGGCGCCGAACGGATGAGCAACTACGGCTCGGCGAAAACCGGGATGGTCGGGTTGACCCGGGTGCTGGCAGCCGAGGGCTCCGACCACAACATCAAGGTCAACGCGATTGCGCCGATCGCCTACACCCGGATGCTGGCGCACTCGGTCGAGAGCGCCGGCCAGCCAAACGACCCGTCCGCTCAGGCGATACTGGATGATCTTGTGGCGCAATACCTTCAGAAGCTGGATCCGGCGCTCGTCGCTCCGGTCGCGGCATTTCTGACGCATCGGGACTGCCCGGTCTCCGGTGAAATCTACACCGTCGGCGCCGGGCACGTCGCCCGGTTCTTCATCGGCCGGACCAAAGGCTTTTACAACCCCGCTCTCACCGTCGAGGAGGTGCGTGATCACCTCGACGAGATCCGCGACGAGATCGGTTACACCGTGCCTGGAGGTCCGGCCGACGAGATGGCCGCATTGTTCGCGACGATCATGGCGGACCAGCCCGGCTGACGGCTACAGGTGGCTGGCGGCGTAGCCCGCGGCCTGCGCGGTCATCCCGTTCGCCGGATATGACGAGTGCGCGAAGCTCGGCAGCCCACCGGGATCGCCGTTGCAGATGGTGTCGCCGTCAGCGCACAGGTCGTCGGTCTTCGGCACATACAGCGGGCCGACCGTGATCACCGGCGCGCCGAAATTCTGCAGCCACTGCGGCGAGGGTTTCCCGAAGAGCGTCACCGCGGCCACGTGGCTGGCGACCTCCGCCGGTACTGGCTTGGGCATGAAAGACAAGTACTCCGCAGGCACCCCCGCAGGGACCGACGCCGAAGTGACACCGGCGGCCACCGCCGCGCCCTGCGAATACCCGCCGAGCACAATCCTGGTCTTGGGGCAGTTCGCGGCGGTCGCCTCGATATGACTGCCGGCGTCCTTGACCCCGTCGAGGAAGCTCTGGGCGAACTCGATGCGGTCCGAGAAATTGCCGCTGGCTTCGTAGTTGACCGGGTAGACATTGAGCGACTTGGGACCGATCGCGGTGCGCAATTCGTCGACAAACGGCTCTCCGATGCCGCCGACGCCGGCCGGCTCACCGGTGCCGCGGGCGAACACCGCTTCGACGTCAGGGCATGGTTGGGCGGCGGCTACCGGCATCGGCGCGCTCAACAACCCGCCAGCGATGGCAACCGCTGCGGAAAAGACATGGCCAAGGTGGCGTAGGGACATAGTCACCATTGTGTCGTAAAGAACGCGAACGTGCCGCAGCCATCGACGAGAGCAGTGGCTGTCCAGCTCAACGGCTTATGACTGCTCGTCGGAGTCGTCGAGGACGCTGACCGCGATTCCGTAGGGCAGGAATCGGACTTTGCGGGTCACGTCGGTGTTGTTCCGGTTCGCCCGCAAGGCCTCGAGTTCGGAGGCGTAGACCTCCTCGACGCGCGCGCCGCCGTCGGCGCTCACCACGTAGATCGCCCACACCCCGTCGCCCGCTTCGCCCGCGGTTTCCGGCCTGGTCCGGGTGCGGCGCGACAGATCCTCGAAGACCGACGCCCACCCGGCCCGCTCATTGGGCATGGTGAAGAACCGGCCGAAGCCCCCGAGTGCCTCGCGGAGGCCCTCGGTCGCGTCGCGGATCACGTGCTCGAAATCTTCCGGCTCAAATCCGAACCGGCCTTTGTCGTCATCCATTGCGGCCTCCTGGCTGCTCACACCTGATACACCCAGTGTGCGCATTTCTGGCGGCTTGCGCCATGCCTAGTAGCCGTACCCCGGGCCGGCGTAGGGATTCTGCGGGGCGTACGGGCTCTGCTGGTACGG
>CBAAAS010000419.1:0-3728 GCA_964658855.1 uncultured Mycobacterium sp. | reverse complement strand
TCGTGCCGCTGCGGCCCGAGCGCGTGGTCGAAGTCCGTTACGACCACATGGAAGGTGAGCGGTTCCGCCACACCGCCCAGTTCAACCGGTGGCGGCCGGACCGGGAGCCGGCGTCGTGCACCTATGCGCAGCTCGACAGCCCCGTCACGTTCAGCCTTGGCGATATCGTTTTGGGCCTCGGCTCGTCGGGGAACACCGCGTGACATGAGCGACGAAAAGAGCTTCAACGAACGCAACATCGAGGAATTCCGGTCCAACCACGGCAGGGTGGGCGGCCAATTCGAAGGCGCGCCGCTGGTGATTTTGCACTCCGTCGGCGCCCGCAGCGGCGATCCGCGGACGAACATCATGATGTACCGGCCGGACGGCGAGAGGTATCTCATTTTCGCCTCGAAGGCCGGCGCGGATGACAACCCCGCCTGGTACTGGAACCTGAAAGCCAATCCGGACGCCCGCATCGAAGTCGGCGACGAGATCGTCGACGTTCACGCCGCCGAATTGGACCGGGCCGAACGCGACCAGAAGTACGCGCAGCAAGCTGCGGAGTATCCGGGCTTCGCCGACTACGAGAGCAAGACCTCGCGGGTGATCCCGGTTGTCGCGCTCACGCCGACCGGTCCCGCAAAGCCACGCGAATGAAGGTGCTTGCGACCGCCGAACTCGGCCGGCCGCGCGACTAGATCCCGACGTCCAGCGAGGCCATACCGCGCAGGGTGACGTTCGGCTTGTAGGCCGGCTCACCGGTGAGTCGGGCGTCAGGGAAACGCGCGGTGACCGCCGACAGCGCAACGGCGGCCTCCAGGCGGGCCAGCGGAGCACCCAGGCAGTAATGCAAGCCCTTTCCGAACGCCAAGTGCCGGAAACTCTTTCGGTCCGGGTCGAAAACCTCGGGACGGTCGAATTCGCCCGGGTCTCGTTGAGCCGCGGCCAGCAATAACATCGTGGTGTCGCCCTTGGCCACCTCCGCATCGCCAATTGTCATGTCGTCAGCGGCAATTCGGGCCACCAAGTGCACCGGCGGGTCGTAGCGCAGGGTTTCTTCGATGACCGCCGAGACCCGCTCGGGATCGGCGGCCAACGCCGCCCACTGGGCGGGGTCACGCAACATCGCCAGGATGGCGTTGGCGATCAGGTTCACGGTCGTCTCATGGCCGGCGATCAACAGCAGGTTGCAGGTCGAGACGATCTCGTCTTCAGTCAGCTGATCACCGGATTCCTCGACGGCGATCAGCCGCGACATCAGGTCGTCGCCGGGCCGGGACCGTCGCTCGCTGATGAGACTGTGCAGATAGTCCCGAAGCCACTGGGCGGCGGCGATGCGTTGATCCATGCCCGCCGTCGGTTCCCCGGTGACGGCGAAGAAGGGGTCCAGCGCCTGCGCCAACAGCCCCGATGCCCGGCTGAACTCCGCCTCCTGCTCCAGCGGAACGCCCAGCAGTCGGCAGATGACGGTCACGGGCAGCGGATGCGCCAGGTCTGCGACCACGTCGAACTGACCGCGCTCGGCAACGCGGTCGAGCATGTCGTTGACCAGGTCGGTGATGTGCGGCGTCAGCTCGTTGACCACTTTCGGCACGAACGCCTTGCTGACGAGCTTGCGCAGCCTGGTGTGGTCGGGCGGATCGAGAAACAGGAACATCGGCGGCCCCTGCGGCCGCGGGCGCGCATCGTCGGCGAACATGCGTTTGGCGAGCGTCGACTTGGCTCTGTCGACAGACGACAGCGAGTGCCGCAACGCCTCGTCACAGTCGCGGAAACGCGAAAACACGGTCACGGTGGCATCCGGCAATTGGATCGGTCCGCGATCACGGAACTGCTGGTACACCGGATACGGGTTTGCCCGGTTGGCCGGATCCAGCATCTGCAGGAGAAGCTCCTGCGGCTCGGCGACACTCGGCGTGGCGGTCATATTTGTATTGTGCAGGCATCAAAGAACTTGCAGGTAGCTACGGTCGGCCGAGGATTCGAATGCGCCCGCCCACACCAGGCGATAGGTTTCGATGCGTGACCGCCAAACTCCGCGTCGCTGCCGGGGCCTTGCTGGTCCTCAGCGCTATAGCAGGCTGCGCCGACAAGGCCGCCACACCGCCACCCGGCGTGCTGCCGCCCGGCACCGCGGTGCTCTCCATCGATGGCAAAGACGTGGGCAAGACGTATTCGGTGCGCTGCCAGACGATCGACTGGATGACCCGCATCCACACCGGCATCGACAACTCCGGCGCGAACGCGATGGTGTCCAACGCCGGCAAGCTCCAGGCCGAGTTCGTCCGTCTGCACGACCTCGACGGCTTCACCGGCTCCTACGAGCAGGAACTACAGGGCGAGGCCAAGGTCACGATGACCGGTGCGACCTACCAGATCACCGGCGCCGCACTGGGTTTCAATAAATCCGAGCCCACCCGGCTGAAAGCCGAGACGTTCACCATCAAGGTGTCGTGCTGAGGCCTCAGCTGCCCAAACCTCAGCTGCCCAGGAAGTCGACGATGTATCCGGCGAGCTCCTCGCCGGCGTCCTCCTGAAGGAAGTGCCCCGCATTGCTCACCACCGGGTGACTGATGCCGCGGGCGCCCGTCATCTCGCGCTGCAGGATCGGCGCCATGCCACCGGTGATCGGGTCGCCGTCGCTGAATGCGACCAGCATCGGCGTCGAACTCGCGCGCAGCGTTGCCCAGGCAGATCGGTTGGCCGGCGCCGCGGGATCCTCGGGTGACGTCGGCACCAGCCCCGGCATGGCGCGCGGCCCCGCGCAATACGTGTCGTCGGGAAAAGGGGCGTCGTAGGCCGCGCGGACCTCGTCGCTCATCGGCCGGCGACAGCCGCCCTGCACGAACCGGCCGACGTCGATCGACGGCGCCGTCTGGATCGCCTGTCGGAACTGCCACCAGATTTCCGGCATCGGGATGTCGCCGGTGGGCAAGCCGCTGTTGGCGACGACCAGGCGGCTGAACCGTTCGGGGTGTTCGGCGGCCAACCGTAGCCCGATCAAGCCGCCCCAGTCTTGTCCGACCAGAGTCACCCGCTGCAGATTCAGCTTGTCGAACACCAGCTCGCGCACCCACTCGACGTGACGCGCGTAACTGTGGTCCTCAACGCGGGTCGGCTTGTCCGAACGCCCGAACCCGACCAGGTCCGGGCAGATGACGCGATGCCCGGCCGCGGCCAGCACCGGGATCATTTTTCGATAGAGGTACGACCACGACGGCTCGCCATGCAACATCAGTACCGGGTCGGCGTCGGCCGGACCGTCTTGCACCCAGGCCATCCGTAGCGAATTGCCTTCCCCGTCAGAGACATCGGAATAACGTGCGCGATAAGGGAATTCAGGCAGTCCAGTGAACCGGTTGTCGGGTGTGCGCAGCCTCTGCATGACTGTGAACATACGCCAGGCGGGTCAGCCCTCCCGCAGACCGGCCAAGCCTGGGTCGGCCATCAGTTGATCGAGCAGGGCGAGTTGACCTTTGAGCAGCTTGGCTCTGGCCTGGGCCACCGGAAACCATTCGACCCGATCGACCTCCGGGAAGGAGCGCATTTTTCCCGAACCCTTTGGCCATTCGAGCTCGAAGGTGTTGCTGTGCGCCTCGGCCGGGTCGAGGTCGCCGGGTATCGCGAACGCGGTGACGACCTTGCCGCCGGGTTGTTTGACCGAAGCCAGATCGATGCGCGGGCCCGCCGGTGGCGCCGACCCGACTTCTTCTTCGAACTCGCGCTGCGCGGCGGCCCAGGGGTCG
>CBAAAS010000418.1:0-3729 GCA_964658855.1 uncultured Mycobacterium sp. | reverse complement strand
GGCCGAGCTTGACCAGGTCTTCCCTCGACGAGACCTTGCGGTCGATGCGGACCTCAACGTGCTCCCAGTCTGTGGGTTGAGTGTCGATCTCGTCTCCGAAGGCGTGACCGCTGGCTTTGAGCGGCATCACCGTGCCCGTGATGAATTCCTCGGGGTCGTCGCTGAAGATGCGTACCCGGGCGCCGGTTGCGAACCGGGCCGAGAAGGTTCCGACCGGAATCAGCTCGAGGCGGCCGTTGTCCTTGAGCCTTCGCACCATGCAGCCGATGGTGTCGGCGTGGACGACCAGTGCCCGGTCGGTGTTCTCTGACTCACCCGGAAGATGGGCGATGAGTGCGCCGCGACGGGTCAGCGAGAACGGCACGCCGAAGTCGTTGAAGATGTCGCCGATCAGTTGCATCACCGCATCCGTGCGCCCCGACGGGCTGGGGGTCTGCAGCAAAGCCAGCAGCGTGTCGATCATCCACGCGCGGTCGGACTCGGGCATGGCCGCGGTCTTGCCCACGTTGTCTCCCTCGTGATTGTTCTTCGGAATTACATCCAACCAGCACCGTTGCTGGGTACTCAGGTCCGCGTCGCGGCCCTGACGGCTACCTCAGAACGTACTGGTTCGCCCTAGAGCGTTCGATCGAGGGCTGACGGCCTGTGAGCGGTCGGCCGCTGGCAAGATTGGCGGCATGGCTGTCACGGAATCTCGCGAGGTCGTCATCGAGGCATCGGCCGACGACATCATGGATGTGCTGTTCGACCTCGAATCGTTGACCGACTGGTCCTCGACTCATCAGCAGGTCGAGGTGCTCGAACGCGACGGAGACGGACATCCGACCAAATCGCGTCAGGTCGTCAAGATCGTCGGAATCACCGATGAGCAGGTATTGGACTATTCCTTCCACGACGACGGAGTCAGTTGGACGCTGGTCAGCTCCAAGCAGCAGCGTGCGCAAGAAGGCCGCTACACGCTAACCCCCGACGGGGACTCCACCAAGGTCCACTTCGAGCTGACCGTCGATCCGACCATTCCCATACCCGGGTTCCTGATCAAAAAGGGAGCTAAGGGACTGATGGAGACGGCCACCGACGGCTTGCGGAAGCGAGTTCTGAAGGTGAAGAGCGCTAAGTAGGCGGCCCCAGCCAGGTGGTGAGTGCATCGGTCAAACCGGGCTCGATTCCTTCTCCTGCCCAGGCCACGTAGCCGTCGGGCCGAACCAACACCGCCGCTGGGCCGGCAATCACGCCGAGGGCCGGAAGTTCCCACGCGCCGTCATAATTCGCGTCGACCAGGCGGACGCGATCAGCCCAACCGGACACCTCGACGCTTCCCCGCTCGCCGAAATTGATCAGCGCCGCGCGACCATGATGCAGCAGCGAAAACACCCGCAGCGGACCGTCTGTGGTGACCACGTCCAGATCCGGCATACGGCGCCCGATCAGCGGATGGTCAGAGCCGAGGTCGTAATGAATGTCCAGCCCGGACATCATCGCGGCGAAACGCCGACGCGGCTCGTCCATGGCCAGTAGCTCAGTCATGATGTCGTGCAACGCTTTTGAGCGGTCGTCATCGGGATGGCGCAGCAACTGCATCTGGGCCATGGTGTTTCGCAGTACCCGTGCCGCGACCGGATGCCGTTCGCGGTGGTAGCTGTCGAGCAGGCTGTCCGGTGCTGACCCGTTGGCTACCAGGGCCAGTTTCCACCCCAGATTCACCGCGTCCTGGACGCCCGTGTTGAGGCCCTGGCCGCCGATCGGATGATGCACGTGTGCGGCATCGCCCGCGAGCAGGATTCGGCCGGCGCGATACGTCGCGGCCTGGCGGGCCATGTCCGTCGATCTGGAAATCCAAGTGGGGCTGTGGATTCCATAGTCCGACCCGTATACGGCCGCCAGCGCCTGCCGAAGATCGTCCAAGGTTGGATCGTTGCCCGGTCCGACGTGCCGTTCGGTAACCATCACCCGGACGGGTTTTCCGTCTGTCGGCTCACTGAGCGCGTGCACACCGAGGGCGTCATGGCGAATGCCCCACTCGGGCTCTGCGCCGGGCGCAAAAGCCATCTCGACCTCGGCGAGCAGGTAGCTCATCGTCGCGTCCCACCCCGGGAACCCGATACCTGCTGATTTACGGACTGCGCTGCGTCCGCCGTCGCAACCGACCAGGTAGCCCGCCCGTAGTCGCTGGTGTTCGGACAGATGCACGTCGACCCCGGTGCTGTCTTGGGCGACGCCGGCGACCTCGCGTGGGCGATAAATCGGAACGTTCAATTCGTCGACCCAGCCGGACAGGATGCGCTCGATGTGGTTCTGCCACAGAGCGAGGCCGTACGGGTGTCGCGTGGGAAAGTCGCTGATGTCCAACCTGATCTGAGCGAACCCCGCTACCTGCGCCGCTTGGCCGCTCGCCAGGAAGCGATCCGCGATCCCCCGCTGATCCAGCACTTCGATGGTGCGTGAATGAAGACCGCCGGCACGCGTTCCGATCAGATCCTGGTTGGCGCGCCGCTCCACAATGGCGACGTCGATTCCCGCCACCGCCAATTCACCAGCCAGCATCAGCCCCGTCGGGCCTCCCCCGGCGACGACGACCGTATGTTCTGGCTTTGCGTCAGTGCTCACTGAGCAATCTCCCAAATCGCTGAATTTTATTTACGGCCAGCCATTTTGGGACACACCCCCGGTCTTGCCGCAAGCCCCGGGGTGCGCTATAAATTGAAGGTGAGGACGAAAGTCCTCTTCTTTTTGCGCGAATGCGCTAATCAGGTCGCTTAATTCTTGACCAAATCCAAATTAGGCCTTGACTCACTCCAGACGACAGCGGAATATTTGGGTCGTGTCGTCAACGTCGACGGATTATTCGGCACAGCTTCGGACGGCCGATCTGCGTGTGACCCGGCCCAGAGTCGCTGTGTTGGAAGCGGTCCATGGCCATCCGCATGCTGATACCGAGACGATCCTGTCGGCGGTCCGCAGCGGACTTCCCGATGTCTCGCGCCAAGCGGTGTATGACGTTCTCAATGCGCTCACCGCCGTAGGTCTCGTTCGCCGGATCCAGCCGCTGGGCATGGTTGCCCGTTACGAGTCGAGGGTTGGCGACAACCACCATCACGTCGTGTGTCGGTCGTGCGGCGTTATCGCCGACATCGACTGCGCCGTCGGCGATGCGCCATGCCTTACTCCGTCCGACGACGACAACGTGTTGGAGGGCTTCGTTCTCGACGAGGCCGAAGTCATCTACTGGGGCTTGTGTCCCCACTGTTCGAGTGCAACCCCCGATCACAACCGTGATCACAGCCCAACCCCCCACCCCTGAAAGGAATTCTGTGTCATCCGATACGACGCATAAAGGCAGCGACAGCGAAAACCCGGCTATCGATGCCCCCGAGCCGACGAACGACGCTCCCCGCACGAACCAGGACTGGTGGCCCAACCAGCTCGACGTGTCGAGGTTGCACCCGCACCACCCGAACTCCGACCCGCTCGGCGACGATTTCGACTACGCCGAGGCGTTCGCCGGACTCGACGTCGACGCGCTCAAGGCGGACCTCATCTCGGTACTGACAACGTCACAGGACTGGTGGCCGGCAGACTACGGCCACTACGGCGGCTTGTTCATTCGGCTGAGCTGGCACGCCGCTGGTACTTACCGGATCTTCGATGGCCGCGGTG
Organism: uncultured Mycobacterium sp.; assembly: GCA_964658855.1. Classification (GTDB taxonomy): domain Bacteria; phylum Actinomycetota; class Actinomycetes; order Mycobacteriales; family Mycobacteriaceae; genus Mycobacterium. The sequence continues at coordinate 72 of CBAAAS010000418.1, read as the reverse complement.
GCGGCGGTCAAGGTCTGCAACGTTTCGCTCCGCTCAACAGCTGGCCGGACAACGCGAACCTGGACAAGGCAC
>CBAAAS010000417.1:0-3733 GCA_964658855.1 uncultured Mycobacterium sp. | reverse complement strand
GCTGATGCCGGTGACTCCCCACTTGTCGGAAATGCCCGAGTTGGCCAGGTGGTCGAAGTAGACAGCTTGGTGGGCGCGGTGGAAGTTACCGGCACCGATGTGGACGACCCCGCGTTGCAGGGTCGACCGGTCGTACGTCGGCACATCGATGTGTTGCGACTGAGAATGCAGTTCGAGGGTGTCATCGTTGAGCGGAACCCCGGCGCTTGGCCGCCAAGGAATGATTTTTCGCATCTGCGTGCGTGCCCGCAGGTCACGCCTTCTTAAACGTTGCAGTGTGTTAAGTCACGGTGTCCTAGGTCATGACTTCGTCATAGGCCCGTCATAAGGGGTGGTGAGAGGGGTTAAGTCCCGGCGTAAATTGGCACGATGGCGCCGCGGGTGAAATTGACCAACGCCGACAAAGTGTTGTACCCAGTGACCGGGACCACTAAGTCCGAAATCTTCGACTATTACACCGATATCGCGGACGTGATGGTCCCACACATCGCCGGGCGGCCGGCCACCCGCAAACGATGGCCTAACGGCGTCGAGCAGTCCTCGTTCTTCGAAAAGCAGCTCGCCGCTTCGGCGCCGGATTGGCTGGCGCGCGGCAGCATCACGCATCGATCCGGCACGACGACCTATCCGATCATCGACAGCATCGATGGTTTGGCCTGGATCGCCCAGCAAGCCGCGTTGGAAGTGCACGTACCCCAATGGCGTTTCACTGCCGAGTGGACGCGCAAAGGCGAAGAACTCAAGCCTGGGCCGGCCACCCGCCTGGTGTTCGATCTCGACCCGGGTGAGGGTGTGACGATGGCTCAACTCGCCAAGGTAGCCCGCGCCGTGCGCGATCTGGTCGCCGATATCGGGTTGACTACGTATCCGCTCACCAGCGGCAGCAAGGGTATCCACCTCTACTGTCCGCTGGACAAGCCGGTCAGTAGCAGGGGCGCGGCGGTGTTAGCCAAAAGGGTTGCCCAGCAATTGGAAACGTCGATGCCCAAGCTGGTCACTTCGACGATGACCAAAAGTGTGCGGACCGGCAAGGTGTTCGTGGACTGGAGCCAGAACAACGGCGCGAAGACGACTATCGCGCCGTATTCGCTACGCGGCCGGGAACATCCGACCGTCGCCGCGCCGCGCACCTGGGACGAACTCGACGACACCGGACTGCGTCAACTGCGCTATGACGAAGTGCTCGAGCGGGTCGAACGCGACGGCGATCTGCTGGCTGCCCTGGATGCTGACGTGGAGACCTCCGACCGGCTGACCAAGTACCGCAGCATGCGTGACTCCGCCAAAACCCCGGAGCCGGTACCAAGATCTAAACCAGCTGTGGGACAGGGCAATACATTCGTCATCCAGGAGCATCACGCCCGACGGCTGCACTACGACTTCCGGCTCGAGCGCGACGGTGTGCTGGTGTCCTGGGCCGTGCCGAAGAATCTGCCGGAGACCACCGCGGTCAACCACTTGGCGGTGCACACCGAAGACCATCCGCTGGAGTATGGCGGGTTTGAGGGGACGATCCCGAAGGGAGAGTACGGCGGTGGAAAGGTAATCATCTGGGATGCCGGCACATACGACACCGAGAAGTTCAACGACACCGGCGAAAAGGGCGAGGTGATCGTGACCCTGCACGGCCAACGGATCTCTGGCCGCTACGCGCTGATTCAGACCGATGGCAACCAGTGGTTGGCGCACCGGATGAAAGACCAGCACGTCTTCGACTTCGACGGCCTTGCGCCGATGCTGGCGACTCACGGGTCGGTGGCAAAGCTGACCGCAGCGCAGTGGGCGTTCGAGGCCAAGTGGGACGGCTACCGACTGCTGGTCGACGCCGACCACGGCGAGGTGCGGTTGCGATCGCGCAGCGGACGTGATCTCACCGGGGAGTTCCCGCAACTTCGTTCGCTGGCAGCCGAGCTCGGCGACCACCACGCCGTGCTCGACGGTGAGGTGGTCGCGCTCGATGCGTCCGGGGTGCCGAGTTTCTCCGAGATGCAGAACCGGGCGCGTGCCACCCGTATCGAATTTCGCGCTTTCGATCTCTTGTATCTCGATGGGCGATCGCTGCTGCGTGCCAAATATCGCGACCGCCGAAAGCTGTTGGAAACACTGGGTTCCGCCGGTGGTCTGAACGTTCCCGACCTGCTGTCGGGCGACGGCGCCGAGGCGTTGGAGTATTCGCGCGAACAGCAGTGGGAAGGTGTGATCGCCAAGAAGCGCGACTCCACGTATCAGCCGGGCCGCCGGTCGGCGTCCTGGGTCAAGGACAAATACTGGAACACCCAGGAAGTGGTCATTGGCGGTTGGCGCGCCGGCGAGGGTGGGCGCACCAGCGGAATCGGTTCGCTATTGATGGGCATTCCCGCCGACGACGGACTGCATTTCGCCGGACGGGTCGGCACCGGTTTCACCGAACGCGACCTGGCCAGTTTGAAGAAGACCCTCGAGCCGTTGCAGACGGACGAATCCCCTTTCAATGCAAGGCTTTCCGGCCCTGACGCCAAGGGCGTGACATTCGTGGAACCGACCCTGGTCGGCGAGGTCCGCTACAGCGAATGGACCTCGGATGACCGGCTGCGCCAGCCCAGTTGGCGGGGATTGCGGCCCGACAAAGAACCCGGTCAGGTGATCCGGGAGTAGCCGGAATCGATCGCTTCCAGCAATCCCCGGGTCGCCAGCTCGTCGGCCAACTCGTTGTCGGCGACTCCCGAGTGGCCCTTGACCCAGAACCACTCGACCTGGTGACGCGAGCAGGCCAGCTGAAGTCGCTGCCAGAGGTCGACATTCTTCACCGGCTGCCTGGCGGCCGTCTTCCAGCCGTTGCGTTCCCAGCCGAGTACCCATTTGGTGATGCCGTTTCGGACATAGGTGCTGTCGGTGTAGAGGTGGACCGCCACGGCTCGGGTGAGCGCCTCCAGCGCCATGATCGGCGCGGTCAATTCCATTCGATTGTTGCTGGTTTCACCGGACTCGCCGCCGCACATCTCACGGACGTGCTCACCGTGGCGCAGCACCGCCCCCCACCCGCCGGGGCCGGGATTGGGCCGGCAGCCGCCGTCGGTGTGGATGACGACGGCGCGCTCGGCTGGATCGGTCACGAGCCGAGAATAGGCGCTGAGATCATCGCCGACCGGACCGACATTCCGAGTTCGTGATGCCGCAGCGTGGTGATCCGGCGTCCGGGCTGCACCGCGTCCTTGACCGGGGCCGTGCGATCGCCGAAGTAAGCGGCGGTGGCGTCGATGTTCGCGACTTCATAAGTGATCCCCCACAGCGTCGACGGTCCTTCGCTCGCGGCCTCCGGCGATCCGACGACCTCGATGATCACGTCGCCGAACCGGACGAAGATCTGACGGATCGGTCGTCCGCCGAGTTGGGCGTCGCGCTCGCGGCGGGGTTCGACGCCGATCGCGGCGAGGGCTGCGACTGTTCGGTCAAGATCAGGCGAGAACAGCACGATGTGGTCGATGTCGGTGACGCCGTTCGGGTGCAGGGCCGGCATCGAAACGACCGCACTGGACCTCGTCGTAGGGATGCCGTCGAGCTCATCGGCCGAGCCCTCCGGCAGGCCACGCAATGACCACCCGACGATGCCGCTGCCACGGCCGCTTCCGGCCAGCCGGACGTTGACTCCGCCGATTCGGCACACGTCGTCGGAGTCCACGGCAAACCCGGCTCGAGCCCAGGCTTCCGGTGCGGCGGCGACGGCATCCGACGGCGGCGCATCGGTGATGGCAAC
>CBAAAS010000416.1:0-3775 GCA_964658855.1 uncultured Mycobacterium sp. | reverse complement strand
CTGCCCGAGTTGACGCTGGCCCAGAAGTGGGACCTGACCGCAAACGAGTTGGCGCGCAACGTTCATACGCACCCGACGATGTCGGAGGCCCTGCAGGAGTGCTTCCACGGCCTGACCGGTCACATGATCAACTTCTGACGCCGACGGCGAGAGGCACAGTAGCGAAATGGTCAGATCCAAAGCGGTACGAGCCGAATCGATTTGGGCCGCGCTCGGCGGTGTTCTCGTCGGTTACGTGCTGTGGCTGATCGCTTTCTCGATCGGAGATTTCCTGACCACGGCGGGCGTGTGGGGTCCGATCGTGTTGGCGGGTTCGGCGGTAGTCGCGCTCATCGCGGCACTGTGGGGACGGCGGCTGCGCGCTCGGGGAAACCTCACCCTGGCGGCATTCGCCTTCGGGTTGCCGGTTTTGCCGGTGCTGCTGACAGCGTTGGTGCTGGCCGACACCTATTTGTGATCGCCCGGGTGGTCCAGCGGAATCCGCAGGGCCGACATCGTTGCGGCCAGCCCGTCGTATTGCCCTGCAAGTAAACAGAATTCGATCAGCTGACGCCGGTCGAGGTGCGCAGACAGCTGCTGGTACACCTCGTCGCCGATTGTGCGGTTCACGATGAATTCGTCGGTGGCACGCAGCAGCGCCTGCTGGCGGTCGGTGAGCCCGCCGTTGTCTCCGGTCGTGTCCGGCCAGGCGAAGATCAGCTCCTGCGTCGGGTCGTCCAGCCCGCGACGCCGACCTATCCAGCGGTGATGCTGCAACTCGTACTCGGAGCCGCGCAGGTGAGCGACCCGCAGGATCACCAACTCGGTGTCGACCTGCGGCAACCGGCCTCGCAGCAACCGGGCACCGTAAAGCGCGAATGCCCAGAACAGCAACCGACGCTGACCCAGCGTCGTGAACAGGTGCATCTCCGGTGCGCGAACCGTGCGGGCGCCCAGCTTGGCGATCACCCAATTGATCGGCCCCAGTTCACGGAAGCGTCCAGGTGGAATACGGCCGGCGAGCTCGCTCATGCGTGCTTCACCAGGTACGGCGAGACCGTGCTGCGGTGTTCGTCGAGATCGAGTGCGCGACCCAATGCCGGGAATGCCCGCTGCGGGCAGGTGTCTCGCTCGCAGACTCGGCAGCCCGCGCCGATCGGTGTGGCTAATAAGGCTGGGTCGCCGGACAAGTCGAGTCCTTCCGAGTAGACGAGCCGATGGGCGTGCCGGAGTTCGCAGCCCAGCCCGATCGCGAAGGTCTTTCCGGGCTGACCATACCGGGATGCACGCCGCTCGATGGTGCGGGCCACCCACATGTAACTGCGCCCATCCGGCATCTGAGCGATCTGCACCAAGATCTTGCCCGGGTTGGCGAAAGTCTCGTAGACGTTCCACAGCGGACAGGTACCGCCCGCCGAGGAAAAGTGAAAACCTGTGGCGGACTGGCGCTTTGACATGTTGCCGGCGCGGTCGACGCGGACGAACGACAGCGGCACGCCGCGCATCGAGGGTCGCTGCAGCGTGGACAGCCGGTGGGCGATGGTCTCGTAGCTGACCGCGTAGAACGCCGACAGCCGCTCGACGTCGTAGCGGAAGTTCTCGGCGATCTCGTGGAACTGTCCATACGGCAGCACGGTCGCGGCGGCGAAGTAGTTGGCCAGCCCGAGCCGGGCGAGCTTGCGGGACTCGTCGCTGGTAAAGCTGCCCTCGTCGACAAGCCGGTCGATGAGCGGCCCGTGCTCCAGGTAGGCCAACTCCGCGGCGAGCTTGAACGCGTACTGGCCCGACGGCAGGTGTCCGCCGATTTCCAATGTCCGGGTTTGCGGGTCGAAGCGGTGAAGGATGTTCTCGCCCAAGTCGATTCGCTTGATCCGGACGTCGTGAACCGAGGTCAGCCGGTCGGAGAGGTCGCGGACCAGATCGGCGCGATGCATGCGCATCCGCACCGTGAGTTCCTCGGCGGCGGTGTCCAGCTCGTGCAGGTAGTTCTGCCGCTCGTAGAAGTAGTCGCGTACTTCCTCGTGCGGCATGGTGATCGAGCCGCTACCGCTGCCGTCGGAGAACCGGTCCTCGGTGGCAGCCGCGAGCTGCGTCGTGGTGAGACGGTAGCGCCGGTGCAGGTTGACCAAGGCGCGGGCCAGCGCCGGGTGGGTGTTGACCACGTCGGCCAGTTCCGACTGGTCTACCTCGACGCCCAGATCGTGGTCGAGGGTGACCTCGCGCAGTTCGGCCAGCAGCCGGGTGTCGTCCTGCGAGGCGAAGAACGTCGCGTCGACACCGAACACCTCGGTGATGCGCAGTAACACCGAAACCGTCAGCGGCCGGACGTCATGCTCGATCTGGTTGAGGTAGCTGGGGGAGATGTCCAGCATCTGCGCCAGCGCGGCCTGACTGAATCCGCGCTCGCTGCGGAGCTGCCGGACGCGCGAGCCAACAAACGTCTTGGCCATTCGGCCAGCGTACTAGCGTTGCGAAGTCGAAGTTAGCAAAATTTGCAGGACGTCACGAATTGGCGCCGCGGCTAGGCGGTTTGGCATCATTCTTGGTCGGGGGACCCTAAGCTGAGCCGCCTGGCGACCATGCATTATGTCGTGTCGCAAGGCGCCAGAGCCTGAGGAGTTGCGGGGAGTGAAGCCGTGAGCTTGGACAAACTGATGATGCCGGTACCCGACCCGCATCCTGACGTCTTCGACCGGGAATGGCCGCTGCGCGTCGCCGACATCGACCGTGACGGACGCCTTCGCTTCGATTCTGCAGCCCGCCACATCGTGGATGTCGGTCAGGATCAGTTGCGCGAGCTGGGCTTCGAGGAGACCCATCCGCTCTGGATTGTCCGCCGGACGATGATCGATGTGATCCGCCCGATTGAGTTCGGCGACATGCTGCGGATGCGTCGGTGGTGCTCGGGCACGTCGAACCGGTGGTGTGAGATGCGGGTCCGCATCGACGGGCGCAAAGGCGGCCTGTTGGAGTCAGAAGCGTTCTGGATCAACTTCAACCGCGAGACCCAGACTCCGGCGCGCATCTCCGACGACTTCCTCGCGGGCCTCCGGAAAACCACCGACGTCGACCGGCTGCGCTGGAAGGCTTATCTCAAAGCAGGCAGTCGAGACGATGCCGCTGAGATCCACGAGTTTCCGGTCCGATTCACCGACATCGACTTCTTCAACCACATGAACAATTCCGTGTATTGGAGCGTGGTCGAGGACTACCTCTCGTCGTACCCGGAGCTACTCGAGGCGCCGCTGCGGGTGACTATCGAGCACGATGCTGCCGTCGCGCTGGGTGACAAGCTCGAGATCATCTCGCACGTGCACCCGGCCGGCACCACCGATCGGTTCGGCGAGAACCTCTCGGATCGCACTGTTAGAACGCTCACATATGCAGTCGGCGACGAGGTCAAAGCGCTCGCCGCGATCTTCCCGATCTAACCGTACGAGCGTTATGCAAACGTCCGGCCTGACCTGCGAATTCAAGTTACCGACCGGTAACAGCTGAACCGTTTCAGTTGTCAGCGATCTTCGCAAGCTTTGCAGAAAGCGCCGGAGCCCTAGCCAAAATTGGCACGAAAATAGGTGGACCTGGGCCGCTGACCTGTGCCATCTTCGTGTTAGCAAGTCAGCAACGATGCTGGGGTCCTTAGCAAGGCTGGAAATCTCGGGTCCTCAGATCATTAAATTTGAGGAGAACGCTATGTCGAGCGTTGGCACACCGAAGAGCCCCGAAGAGATCCAGAAGGACTGGGACACCAACCCCCGCTGGAAGGGCATCACCCGCACCTACACCCCCGCCGACG
>CBAAAS010000415.1:0-3786 GCA_964658855.1 uncultured Mycobacterium sp. | reverse complement strand
TCACCACCTTGGGCATGAACCGGATCAGCCGCTGGACTTCCAGGATGTGCAGCCGCCCGGCCCTTGCGGCATCAACGGTGTCGGCGGTCTCGCCGGCGGCGTACTGGTAGCCGCTGCGGCCGCGGATGCGCTGATCGCCCCCGGAGCAGAACGCCCAGCCGCCGTCCTTCGCCGACGGTCCGTTGCCGGTCAGCAGCACCACCCCGACGTCGGGCCACATCCGGGCGTGATCGAGCACGCGGTAGAGCTCGTCGACGGTGCTCGGGCGAAACGCGTTGCGCACCTCGGGCCGGTTGAACGCCACCCGCACGGTCGCATCGGTGACGTGGCGGTGATAGGTGATGTCGGTCAGATCAGCGAACCCGTCGACGGGTTTCCACTGCTCGGCGTGAAAAGGATTGTCAGACAATGTTATTGGATTCCGTCCAGTCGAAAGACCGCGATCCGGCCGGCCAGTGCCTCGAATTCGTCCGGCCGTCCGTCGGTGACCAGGCCGGCCCGTTTCATGAAGCCGACACCGGTGGGCACCTTTTCGGGGAACGCCCGCAGCAACGGGCGGGAGTCGTCAGCGGACAACTCGACCATCTTCACCCGCCGAACACTGCGACCACGGGCCACCGTGGCCTCACCGGCGGCCCGGACATTGGCCACCCAGTCAGCGCCGGGAAATCCCGCGACCACGTACTCCTGGCCGCCGACCGTCATCGGCGTGACGGGGGTCGACCGCTCACGTCCCGATGTGCGGCCGCGCACCGTCCGCACGACTGGGCCTTCACCGCCGAAATTCAGGCCCAGTCGCGACATCCGGATGAAAAGCTTGTTGGCCGGTTTGAGCCACCACGGCGGCTGGACCGATTTGCTCATAGGCCGACCGTACTCGTCAGCTCTGGTCGACGAACCTCTCGATGCCGTGCGGGAACGGGTCGGCTCCCGGCGCAGTGACAGCATCCAGGCGCGCGATCTGGTCGGCGTTCAGGACGACGTCGCCCGCACCGAGGTTCTCCTCGAGATGGCCGATCGACTTCGTGCCCGCGATCAGCAGGACGTTCGGCGCGTGCGCCAGCAGCCAGGCCAGCCCGACCTGAGCCGGCAGGACGTCGAGTTCGCCGGCAATGTCGATCACCACCGGGTTGTCGGCCACCTTCGGGAAGCCGGGGAACGCCGATCCGAGTGGGAAATACGGCACCCACGCGATGTCTTCGGCTTTACAAACATCCAGCATCGCCTCTTGAGAGCGGTCGAGCAGGCTGTAGGCGTTCTGCACGCAGACGATGCCCGCCGGTAGCGCGCGCTGCAGGATCTCCAACGGCACACTGCTGATCCCAATGCCGCCGATCTTGCCCTCGTCGCGCAGCGCGATCATCTCAGCCAGCTGGTCGTCGAGGTCGACGACCTGATCGCCTTCGGCTTGCACGCCCGGCCCCAGATCCATCCGGCGCAGATTGACCACAGGTATCTGTTCGAGGCCCAGTTGGCTCAAGTCGTCTTCGACGGCGGCGCGCAGTTCGGCGGGCTTCTGCGCGGCGGCCAGGGGCACCGGCTCGTCGCCGGTGAAGCGCGCGCCGACCTTGCTGACGATGACGAGATCGTCGGGGTAGGGCTCTAACGCCGCGCGGATCCGGCGGTTCACCTCACCGGGGCCGTAGAACGAAGCCGTGTCAATGTGGTTGACGCCCAGCTCAATTGCGCGACGCAGCACCGCGGTCGCGTCTGCGGGCGCCGGCTCGAAGAGTTGCATGGCGCCGTAGCCGACCCGGGCCACGGTGCTCGTGCCGATCCGACCGCTGCCGCCTGGCTTGCCTGTCATGGTGCTCCCATCGTGAGACACTGGTAGAAATGCGGAGGTCCCTCCGTTTGCCCGACTGTAGCAGAAACGGAGGTTCCTCCGCTTTGGCTGGACGTGAACGCTCCGATGCCCGCCGCAATCGGGAGAAGCTGCTCGAGGTCGCGACCGCGGCTTTCGCCGCCGCGGACGGCAAGCCGGTATCGCTGGAATCGATCGCCCGCGGCGCCGGGGTGGGGATCGGCACGCTGTACCGCCACTTCCCCAACCGGGAGGCGCTGGTCGAGGCGATCTACCGGACTGAGCTCGCCGAAGTGGCCGGGGCCGCCGCGAAACTGCTCACGCGACATCCGCCCAGGACGGCGCTTCGTCTATGGATGGACCGATACGCCAGCTTCGTGGCCGCCAAACGTGGCATGGCCGAGTCGCTGCACGCGATGTTCGACTCAGGTGCCATGCGGCCCAACGACACTCGTGCCAGCATCGCCGGCGCCGTCGAACTGCTGCTGCGGGCCGGCGCCGATGACGGCAGCCTGCGTTCCGACGTACAGGCCGACGATGTGGTGTCCAGCCTGATCGGCATCTTCCTGGCGAGCGGTTCGCCCGAGCAGACCGGTCGCTTACTCGACCTGTTGGTGGCCGGCGCGTCAACTCGTTGAGGGAATCAATCGGCGCCTGCGGTGTTAGATGCAGGCATGACACTCAATGACGCGGCGCGTGAGCTCATCGGGGACGGCGTCGACGCCACCCTGGTGACGCTCAACCCCGATGGCAGTCCGCAGGTATCGCTGGTCTGGGTCGCCCTGCGGTCCGGTCCCGACGGCGACGAGCTGGTCACCGCGCATCTCGGTGAGCACAAGAAGGTCCGCAACATCCGGCGCGATCCTCGGGTTGCCGTGACAATCGCATTCCCCGGCGACGTGAACAGGCAACTGCGGCCGTACCTTTCGATCGACGGGACCGCGCGGATCGAGGAGGGTGGCGCTCCCGAGTTGCTCGTGAGCCTGTCGGAGGTGCTGCTCGATCCCGAGCAGTTCCCGCCGAAGGACGCGCCGCCCGGATTCGTCACCCACATCCGCATCGACAAAGTCGGTGGTGTCGGGCTTTAGTCGTCCCGACCCGGCCGAGTGTGCGTCCAGCCGCACATCGAGCCACGAGTGTGCGTGCAGCCGCACACTGGGCGCGCTAGCCGACGGCCCGGCCGGCGCCTTCCCAGAACTGCGCGCGCACGGCCTTCTTGTCCGGCTTACCCAGCCCGGTCAACGGCAGTGCGTCGACGATCACCACGCGCTTGGGTGACTGCACCGAACCCTTGCGGTCCTTGACCGCGGACTGGACCTCGGCGGTCATCTTCTCGACGGCATCGTCGTCGCTCGCCGCGTCCTCGCGCAACACCACCACTGCAGTGACGGCCTCGCCCCATTTGTCGTCCGGTGTGCCGACCACGCAGACCTGTGCGACCGATGGATGCTCGGCGATGACGTCTTCCACTTCGCGCGGGAACACGTTGAAGCCACCGGTCACGATCATGTCCTTGACCCGGTCGACGATGAAGTAGAAACCGTCCTCGTCCTCGCGGGCCATGTCGCCGGTGTGCAGCCAGCCGTCTTTGAAGGTGTCGGCGGTCGCTTCGGGCAGATGCCAGTAGCCGCCGGCCAAAAGTGGTCCGGCGACGCAGATTTCGCCCGGTTCGCCCTGTGGAACGGGCTGGCCGTCATCTCCGAGCAGCGCTACCCGGGAGAACAGGGTAGGGCGTCCGCAGGATGTCAGCCGCTTCTCGTCGTGGTCGGTCTTGGCCAGGTAGGTGATGGCCATCGGCGCCTCGGACTGCCCGTAGTACTGCGCGAAGATCGGGCCGAACCGCTTGATCGCCTCGGCCAGGCGGACGGGGTTGATCGCCGACGCGCCGTAGTACACCGTTTCCAGCGACGATAGGTCGCGGGTTTTAGAATCCGGGTGGTCCATCAACGCGTAGAGCATCGACGGGACCAGCATGGTCGCCG
>CBAAAS010000414.1:0-3794 GCA_964658855.1 uncultured Mycobacterium sp. | reverse complement strand
ACTTGGCAGTCCGATCAGCGCGGGTCTTGGACTGAAAGTGGTGGGAACCAGATAGCGCAGGCGCGAGTCTTACTTGTTGTGAGCGCGGGTGTGGCCGCGGTGGACGGCGGGAAGAGGAACCAGTGAGCGCACCGGTTGGCAATGCACTCAGCACCGATTTCGATCTGATGCGCTCGGTGGCGGCAGCCATCGATGGCCGGAATGAGGAGATTCGCGCGGCACTGCAAGCCTTCATCGGCCGCATGGGCGGTGTGCCGCAGTCCGTATGGGGTGGCGCGGCGGCGTCTCGATTCAAGGACGTAGTACTTCGCTGGAACGCGGAGTCGATGAGGCTGCACCAAGCGCTTCACAGCATCGCGGAAACCATTCGCTGCAATGAGGTCGCGCTGCGGGATGCCGCCGACAGCCATACGGCACATATCGGCGTTGCCGCCGGAAATCTTTAAAGGCGGAGCTCCAATGGACCCACGATTGTCATACAACTTCGACGAGATCGAAGCTTCTGTTCGCCAAGAGATCCACACCGCGTCGGGGCGTTTCAACGCCGCGCTGCAGGAATTGAGGGCGCAGGTCGCGCCACTGCAAGAACTGTGGACCCGCGAAGCTGCGACCGCTTACCAGGTCGAGCAGGTCAAGTGGCATCAGGCCGCTACCGCGCTCAACGAAATCTTGGACGACCTCGGAAGGGCGGTACGGGACGGCGCTGATGACGTTGCAGCTGCGGACCGCCGAGCAGCCGGCGAATGGACCGGGACGGGACGCTGATCCCCAAAAGACTCTGCGCGGTTCCGTCGGTAAGGAGAAACCGGCGGAACCGCGCAGTTCACCCTCCCCAGATCTAAGCGGCGTGGTGGTGGCCCTGCCACGGCATATGAGGCGCGGCCCTGTCGGGTTCGCGTCGACTGGCCGGCGCTGCGCGGAGCGGGGCCGCGGGCGATTTCGCGTCGTCCTGCTTGGCACGGTCCAAAAGCTCGTGGAACCCCGCCCAGGCCGCGGCGATCGTCGCGATTACTAGCACGGCACCGATCAACACCACCGGGTCGACGAAGGTCAGCAGCATGATCACGACGACGAGGCCCCAGAGGAGCTCGGCACGCTTGCTCCAGAGCTTGTCGACGATCGACCGGTCAGTCTGCTCAGGTCCGGTTATTTCGTTTTCCGGCATCTTGACCTCCTACGAATTAAAGTCACTGCGATTTTAACTACCTTACGCTGCGCCGTTCAGCGATCTGCATCGCCTGCGAAAAATGTCGGATGGTCGCGTCGGAGGCGTCCGGCGTGAGCGCCTCAGGTCGCGTTTTGACCTGCGCGGATGTCCGCCGGTAAGCTGCTCCGTTGGCGTGCGGTACGCCGGGTCTCGGGTCTACGTCGGTCGCTGAGAACACCCCAAAGCCGCAAACGTCTGACCGGCACCCGGTTCACCGGGATCCACAACTGGGTCGAAGACCCGAAAACGAGAGGTAAGCGCTGTGTCCACATACGCGCCCAAGGCGGGTGACACCACGCGGACGTGGTACGTCATCGACGCCCAGGACGTGGTGCTCGGTCGCCTCGCCGTTGCAGCAGCAACTCTGCTGCGCGGCAAGCACAAGCCGACATTCACGCCCAACACCGACGGCGGTGACTTCGTCATCATCGTCAACGCCGAAAAGATCGCCCTGAGCGGCGACAAGCAACACAAGAAGCTGGCCTACCGCCACTCGGGTTACCCCGGCGGTCTGAAGAGCCGCACGATCGGCGAGTTGCTGGAAAAGCACCCCGATCGGGTCGTCGAAAAAGCGATCGTCGGCATGATCCCCAAGAACAAGCTCGGTCGGCAGATCAAGAAGAAGCTGCACGTCTACGCCGGTCCGCAGCATCCGCACGGCGCTCAGCAGCCGACTCCGTTCGAAATCAAGCAGGTGGCCCAATAATGACCGAAACCGCAGCAACTGACACTGAAACCGTCGTCGAAGAGGTCGCTGAGGTCGCTGAGGCGGTCGAGGCCGCTGAGACTTCTGAGCCCGCCGCCGCCCCGGCTGCGCGCGAGGACGCCATCTTCATCGAGCGTCCGATCCAGACCGTCGGCCGCCGCAAGGAGGCCGTGGTGCGGGTTCGCCTGGTGCCCGGCACCGGCAAGTTCAACCTGGACGGCCGCAGCCTGGAGGCCTACTTCCCGAACAAGGTCCACCAGCAGCTGATCAAGGCTCCGCTGGTGATCGTCGACCGGGTCGAGGGCTTCGACATCTTCGCCCACCTGCACGGTGGCGGCCCGTCCGGTCAGGCCGGCGCGCTGCGTCTGGCGATCGCCCGGGCGCTGATCATCGTCCAGCCCGATGACCGGCCCGCCCTGAAGAAGGCCGGCTTCCTGACGCGTGACCCGCGTGCCACCGAGCGCAAGAAGTACGGCCTGAAGAAGGCCCGTAAGGCGCCTCAGTACAGCAAGCGCTGATCCAGGCGGCGATCACGGCCGCGTACCAGTTGGGTGGCACTACGGCGAATCCTTTTGTCGTTTGTGTGCGCGGTCACCAACTGTGAGAGGTTTGTCCGCATGGGTCGACTTTTCGGCACTGATGGCGTCCGCGGGGTTGCCAATCGCGAGCTCACCGCCGAGCTCGCGTTGGCCCTCGGCGCCGCGGCCGCTCGCCGGCTGACCAGGCCGGGCACCGGACGACGACGCGTCGCGGTCGTCGGCCGCGATCCCCGTGCCAGCAGTGAAATGCTGGAAGCCGCGGTGATCGCCGGGCTCACCAGCGAAGGCGTCGACGCGCTGCGCTGCGGCGTGCTGCCGACCCCGGCCGTGGCCTACCTGACCCACGAATACGACGCCGACTTCGGCGTGATGATCTCCGCGTCGCATAACCCGATGCCCGACAACGGGATCAAGATCTTCGGGCCGGGCGGGCACAAGCTCGGCGACGCGACCGAAGACCAGATCGAGGATCTGGTGGCGTCGGGGCCCGGGCTGCGTCCCATCGGCGCCGGCATCGGCCGCGTGATCGACGCCGGGGATGCGCTGGACCGCTACCTGCGTCAGGTCGGTAAAGCCAGCACCGTCCAGCTCAGCGGCCTGACCGTGGTGGTCGACTGCGCCCACGGGGCCGCCTCGATCGCCGGACCCCGGGCCTACCGCGCCGCCGGTGCGCGCGTCATCGCGATCAACGCCGAACCCAACGGCCTCAACATCAACGACCGCTGCGGCTCAACGCATCTGGACGTGGTGCGCTCGGCGGTCTTGGAGCACGGCGCCGATCTCGGGCTGGCGCACGACGGCGACGCTGACCGCTGCCTGGCCGTCGACGCGGCCGGCGAAATCATCGACGGCGACGCGATCATGGTGATCCTGGCGCTGGCGATGCAGGAAGCCGGGGAGCTGGCCGGCAACACTCTGGTCGCGACCGTGATGAGCAACCTTGGGCTGCACCTGGCGATGCGCGCGGCCGGCGTCGAGGTTCGTACCACCAGCGTCGGCGACCGATATGTGTTGGAAGAGCTGCGATCTGGCAAGTTCAGCCTCGGCGGCGAGCAGTCCGGACACATCGTACTGCCCACCCTGTCCACTACCGGCGACGGCATCCTGACCGGCTTGCGGCTGATGTCGCGGATGGCGCAGACCGGTACCTCGCTGGCCGGCTTGGCCTCCGCGATGCACACCCTGCCGCAGGTACTGATCAACGTCGACGTCACCGATAAGGCCGCCGCCGTTGCCGCGCCCTCGGTACAAACCGCGGTGCAAGAGGTCGAGGACGAACTCGGTGACACCGGTCGAATCCTGTTGCGGCCGTCGGGAACCGAACAGATGATCCGGGTGATGG
>CBAAAS010000413.1:0-3808 GCA_964658855.1 uncultured Mycobacterium sp. | reverse complement strand
GGGCAGACGATGTTCTCCCCCTCGACGGTGCCGCCGACACCCATGTTGGCGCCGAGGTGCTGGCAGTACGCGTCCAGCACATTCACTTCGCCGGACTCGGTGCGGAACAGCACCATCTCTTCGCCGAAGTAGTGCACCCGCTTGACGTCGCCGGGCGCCAACTCCGAGGCGAACCCAACGATGAACCATCCGGTCGGGAACCGGTACGGCGACAAGCTGATGCCGCTCGGCCCGAATTCCCGTTCGGACGGATCGACGTCGGAGTCCGAAATTGTGTCGGTCACTGGCTGCTCCTTCTGCGTCATTCCCGCGCCAGCCAATTGGCGCACGGCCGCGCTGACGCTCGCCGCGCTTTTGCAGACTTTCGTCTATTTTTACTATTTTAAGCATTGAACGTCAACGCAGGCCCACACCGGCGGTAGGGTCACGTTGCAAACCCTTCCCCCGCGCGGAGTAAGCGTCCTAATTAATCGAGGTTGCCAATGACGGCTTCGACAGTCGATCTGTCTGATTTCACATTGTGGCGCAACGGCTTTCCCGACGAGCTGTTCGCCGAGCTTCGCCGCACCAGACCGCTGTTCCGCCACGGGCTCACACCGGGTGTCGAGAAAACCGTCAAGCGGGATTTCTGGATGACAACCAAGCACCGCCATGCTGTGCGGCTGCACCGCGACGCCGATTCGTTCACCGCCGGCGAGGGCCCGCTCATCCAACCGGCCGACCTTTTCGCGTCGTATCCGACCATCATCACGCTGGACCCGCCGGAGCAGAGCAAGCACCGAAAACTCATCTCGAGTGCTTTCACCCCACGGGCGATCGCCAAGCTCGAAGACGGTATCAGGGCCCGTGCCGCGCTAATGATCGACGACCTGCTCGCCCGCGGCAGCGGCGACTGGATCGACGACGTCGCCGACGCACTGCCGATGTCCGTCATCGGCGACATCATCGGCATCCCCGAAGCGGATCGACCGCGCATTTTCGACGGCTTCGACCACATCCTGAAGGCGCAGACCGGCAAGGGTCGTCCAGTTGATGCCGAGCTTTTCGCGTCGATCTTCGGCTACGCCATGGAGCTCACCGCCGAGAAGCGGCGCAACCCCTCCGACGACATCTGGAGCACGATCGCGTCCGGCGTCATCACCGGTGACGACGGTGAGCAATTCAGGTTGGCGGCAAACGAACTCGAGTTCTTCTTCTTCGTGCTGGCATTCGCCGGCAGCGACACCACCAAGAACGCGCTGGCAATCGCGCTGCAGACGTTCGTCGCGAATCCCGAACAGATCGAGCGTTACCGCGACGACGAATCCGTGCGATCCAGCGCCGTCGAAGAGGTGCTGCGTTGGTCATCGCCCGTCGCGTACTGGACCCGCAGCACCAAGGTCGACATCGAAATGGACGGCCAGCAGATCCCCAAGGGTGAGCGGGTGGTGTCGATGTTGCGTTCGGCGAATCGCGACGAGGAAGTCTTCGAGTCGCCGTTCACCTTCGACATCGGACGTCATCCCAACCCGCATGTCGCGTTCGGCGGCGGCGGCGCGCACCATTGCCTGGGTGCCATGCTCGCCCGCGCCGAAATCCGGGCCGTGCTCGATGAACTGCTGTTGCGGTGCGACGGCATCACTCTCGGTGCGGCGCAGGTGAGCTACCCGAACTTAACCACCAACATGTCGATCTATGACCAGATGCCGGTGACGCTGACCGCGCGCTAGCCGATCAGTCGGCGAACCGCAGCGCGGCTTTCGGACACTGGTCGACCGCGGCCGCCGCATCGATCTCCAGATGCTCGGGCACCTCGCCGTCGGCGATATGGACCACGTCGGACTTTCCGATCTCGAAGATGTCCGGCGCCAACGATTCACAAAACCCGTTGGCCTCACATAACGACTCGTCGACGATTATTCGCATTCCATACTCCCTTCGAACAAGGTCACAGTCCTTTGGGCCGGGTGCCGATCACACCGGCGGTCTCCAGTCGCGCCAAATCTTCGTCGGTGACGCCACACAGGTCGCGCAGCACCTCCCCGTTGTGTTCACCGAGTGTCGGGGGCGGACGCATCAGCCAGTTGCGCTGTCCACCGAGCGGCGCGAACGGCGGACTGGGGTAGCGACCCGGTCCGGTGCGTGGATGGTCGAGCGTCTCCAGGAACCCGCGGTGGTTGAGCTGGACGTTCTCGGTCACCAATGACGGCGACACTACCGGAGCGGCCGGAACTGCCGCGGCGGCAAGAGCATTCACCGCGTCGTCGAGTTTCTGACCGGCGAACCAGCCTTGCAGCCCGAGGTCGATCTCGTCGGCGTGGGTTCGTCGCCCGTCCACGGTGTCGAACCGGCGATCGTCGGTCCACGACGGCCGGCCCAGCACGTCGGCCAGCGCTCGCCATTGCTCGTCGGTGTGCACGGTGACGGCGATCCAATCGTCGTCACCGTCACAGCGGTAGAGGTTCTGCACGGCCCATCCGTGTCCGCGGTTGCCGCGGCGGCTCAGCGTGACGCCGAATACTTCGGCTTCGATCGGCTGCACCGCGGTGACGTTGAGCACCGTCTCGATCATGGGCAACTCGACCTGCTGGCCCATTCCGGTGCGGTCGGCGAAGCACAGCGCGGCCGTCACGGCGAAGGCCGCATGCACACCGGCCAACGGGTCGCACGCCCCCCGCGGCGGGATGGGCGGGCCGTCGGCTAGTCCGGTGACCCACGCCAGGCCCGCGATCTGCTCCATGGTCGGCGCAAAGCCGACCCGGTCTCGCCATGGGCCGTCCAGCCCGAATGCCGGCATCCGTGCGACGACCAGCCGCGGATTGATCTCCAGCAGCGCATCGGCGGTCATACCGAAGTGATCCATCACCCGCGGGGAGAAGTTCTCGATCACTACGTCGGCGTCGGCGATCAGGTCACGGAACAGGCGGCGCCCTTCGTCTGAACCCAGATCCAGTGTGACAGAACGCTTGTTGGTGTTCATCGCATGGAACACCCAGCCGTATTCCCACCAGTCTTCGCGGTCTTTCCGCATGCCACCGGAGTACCTGATGCCGTCGGGCCGTTGGATCGATTCCACCTTGACGACGTCGGCGCCGAACGCCGCGAGCAGGTGAGTGGCTGCCGGTCCGGCCCAGAACGCGGTCAGGTCGACGACGCGGATGCCTTCGAACGGCAGCCGCGGATCCGTCGGCGCCTCCCGATATTCGCGGGCAGCCCATGGCGTGGTGCCGTCCGCCTCGCCGAGCGCGGGCGCACCACGCAGTGACGCCGGCGCGCATCGTGACATCAGCCACGGCGTGCGCGGCTGATGAAATCCCGCCGGGTTGCGCACGAACGCGCCGCGTTCCCTCGCATAGGCCGTATCTCGGATCGTCGCACCGTTACCGAGCGCCGCGATCGGTAGCCGGAACAATTGGCCGAGCTCGACGACTTCCGCGACCGTGCGTTCGGCCAGCCATGGCCGGATCTGTTCGCGGATGACATCGCGGTACTGCCATCGACCGATCTGAAAACTCAGCTGCGGATTCTCGGTCAGCTCAGGGCAGTCGACCATCGCGGCGAAGTCCAGCCACTGCTGACCGGTGACCATGGTGATCCCGATGTAGCCGTCTTTAGCCGCTTCGATCGACGGCACCTCGACGGTCCGCGTTACCGGCGGGACCTGCAGTAGATGCGAGTGCAGCCATTCGCCGCTTTGCATCAACGTGATTGCTTCCAGCATCGAAAGATCCAGATGTTCACCGGGTCCGCCGTGTTCGACGCGGCGGCGCACGGCCAGTGCACCGAAGGCGGCGAACACCCCGCCCATGTACTCGCCGAGGTCGCCGCC
>CBAAAS010000412.1:0-3822 GCA_964658855.1 uncultured Mycobacterium sp. | reverse complement strand
GTCGCCGACGTCCACGAAGTGCTGGACGCGATGGGCGATTTCACCGACCGGCTGCGCAGCGGCGAATGGACCGGTGCCACCGGCAAACGCATCAGCACCGTCGTCAACATCGGCATCGGCGGCTCAGACCTCGGCCCGGTGATGGTCTACCAGGCGCTGCGGCACTACGCCGACGCCGGAATTTCGGCACGTTTCGTCTCCAACGTCGACCCCGCCGACCTCATCGCGAAGCTGGCCGACTTAGACCCGGCCACAACGCTTTTCATCATCGCGTCCAAGACCTTCACGACGCTGGAGACGCTGACCAACGCCACCGCCGCGCGACGCTGGCTGACCGACGCGCTCGGCGATGACGCGGTGTCCAAGCATTTCGCGGCCGTCTCGACCAATAAGAAACTGGTGGACGAATTCGGTATCGACACCGACAACATGTTCGGATTCTGGGACTGGGTCGGCGGACGCTACTCAGTCGACTCGGCGATCGGGCTGTCGGTGATGGCAGTGATCGGCCGGGAAGCGTTCGCGGACTTCCTGTCTGGATTCCATATCGTCGACGAGCATTTCCGGACCGCGCCGTTGGAATCGAACGCACCGGCGCTGCTCGGCCTGATCGGGCTGTGGTACTCGGACTTCTTCGACGCGCAGGCCCGTGCGGTGTTGCCGTACTCCAACGATATGGCCCGCTTCGCGGCGTATCTCCAGCAGTTGACGATGGAGTCCAACGGCAAGTCGACGCGTGCCGACGGCACGCCGGTCACCACCGATACCGGCGAAATCTTTTGGGGCGAGCCGGGAACCAACGGCCAGCACGCGTTTTACCAACTGCTGCATCAGGGCACCCGGCTGGTTCCAGCCGACTTCATCGGCTTCAGCCAGCCGACCGACGATCTACCCACCATGGACGGCACCGGCAGCATGCACGACTTGCTGATGAGCAACTTCTTCGCGCAGACGCAGGTGCTGGCCTTCGGCAAGACCGCTGAGGAGATTGCCGAAGAGGGCACGGACGCAGATGTGGTGCCGCACAAGGTGATGCCGGGCAACCGGCCGACGACATCTATCCTGGCGACCCGGCTCACCCCGTCGGTCTTGGGCCAACTGGTCGCGCTCTACGAACACCAAGTGTTCACCGAGGGCGTCATCTGGGGCATCGACTCGTTCGACCAGTGGGGCGTCGAGTTGGGCAAGACACAGGCCAAACAGCTACTGCCGGTGCTCACCGAAGACGGTTCTCCGGCACAGCAATCCGACAGTTCCACCGACGCGCTGGTCCGCCGGTATCGCAGCGAAAGAGGCCGTGCGGACTAGGCGAAGCGCTTGGCCAACGACAACGGCATCACTCGCATGAGCTGCACCATCGGTCCCCACGGCCACCACGGAATGGCGGCCCGACCGGGTTCACGCTCGATGGCGGCGACAAGCGATCTGACGCCAGTTTCGTTGTCCACCATGAACATCGTGCTCTGCGATTTGGCCGTCATCTCCGACTCGATGTAGCCGGGCTCTATCACCGATACCTTGATCGGGCCTTTGGCGTATTCGGCTCGCAGCGATTCGCCCAGTGAACTCAGGCCGGCTTTGCTGGCCGCGTACGCCGCCTTCACGCCCGGGACACCCTTGGCGCCCATCACCGACGAGATCAGCACCAAGTGTCCTGACCCCTGATTGGAGAACATCTCCAGCGTGGTTTCGATTTGCACCAAGGCAGCAACCAGGTTGGTTTCGATGGTCGCCTTATTGGCCCACAATCTGCCGGAGCCCAACTTCGCGCCCTTGCCGATGCCGGCGTTGACGATCACCCGGTCGATGCCGCCCAGAGCGTCGGACAATTCCGCGAACACTTTCGGCACCTGGTCGTGGTCGTTGACGTCCAGCGCAGCGACAGCGACTTTGACGTTCGGATAGCGTTGCCCGAGTTCGATTTTTAGCTCCTCAAGCCGTTCGGTACGACGGGCGCACAGCGCGAGGTCGCTGCCCTTGGCGGCGAAGGCGCGGGCCATGCCTGCGCCGAGGCCGGAGCTGGCTCCGGTGATGAGGATTTTCTGCCGAGTCATCCGTCTATTTCAGCAGACGCGACATTCGCCGGTCGGCCAGCACCTTGCCGCCGGTCTGACAGGTCGGGCAGTACTGAAACGACTTGTCCACGAACGACACTTCGCGAACGGTGTCGCCGCAAACCGGACACGGCAAGCCAGTGCGGGCGTGTACCCGCATGCCGGAACGCTTCTCGCCCTTGAGCGTGGCGGCCTGCTGGCCCACCGACCTCGACACGGCGTCGGAGAGCACCGATGCCATGGCGTCGTGCAGCGCTGCCAGCTGTGCCTCATTGAGTTTCGCGGCGGTGGCGAACGGCGACAGCTTGGCGACATGCAGGATCTCGTCGCTGTAGGCGTTGCCGATGCCGGCGATGACCTTTTGGTCGGTGATGACGGATTTGATCCGGCCGGTGTTTTTGGCCAGCAGCTTGGCCAGGTCATCGGCGTCGAGGGTCAGCGCGTCGGGTCCCAGTGCGGCGATGCCAGGGACTTTGAGCGGATCGTCGACGAGCCACACCGCCAGCCGCTTCTGGGTGCCCGCCTCGGTGAGGTCGAAGCCCGGCGCCTCGCCGGGCGGGCCGAGGTGGACGCGCAACGCGATCGGGTTCTTGCCGGGTTTGAGCGGCGTGGCAGAGAGCTTTTCCGACCAGCGCAGCCAGCCGGCCCGGGAAAGGTGGGTGATCAGGATCAGGTCGCCAGCCCGCATGCCGAGGTATTTGCCCCAGCGGTCGGCACCGGTGACGGTCAGTCCGTGCAGCGCGTTGATCGGCGGGGCGAAGGTCTTGAGCACCGACAACGCGGCGACATCGACGCGGCCGACGGTCTTGCCGACGGCGTGCTGGCGAAGGTAGTCGGCCAGCGCCTCGACTTCGGGCAGTTCGGGCATGTATCCAGTGTGCCGGTCAGCGCCGGGCGCTGCGTGACACCAGCGACAGCACCCAGCTCACGATCGACAACACGATGGCGGCCTTGATCGCGGTCCACCAGAAGTGGTCGATCGCCAGGCCCCAGTGCGTGGTGTTCTCGGTGATCCGCGCGGTGATCCAGAGCATCAGCGCGTTGACGACGATGTGGAACAGACCCAGCGTGATGATGTAGAGCGGGATCGACAGGATCTGCACGACGGGCTTGATGAAGGCGTTGACCAGGCCGAAGATCACCGCGACGACGAGGATGATCCCGACCCGCTGCAGGCGGGTGTCGCCGCCGACGAAGCTCAGACCGTGGACGAACTTGGTGACCACCCAGAGCGCGAGGCCGGTGAGCGCGGCGCGGATGACGAAAGCTCTCATGCGGGTGAAGCTACTCCGAGCGGCCGAGCAAGTGGGCGTCCGTAATCCAACCGTGCTCGACGGCTACTCCATGCCGGAGCGGCCGGGCGTCCAGAACGGTTTGGTGCGAATGTCGCGCCGGTCCCAGCCGCGTTCGGTGACGAGGATCTTCCGCAAGCTCTGGATGGTGCGCGCTTCGCCGGCGAGGTAGGCGATCCCGGGGTGGTCGGGCAACTCAAGCGCGCGCACCGCGTCGGCGAGCGCGGCGGAGTCCTCAGCCGAGGCATCCCCGCGCTGCACCTGAACCAGCGGACGGTCGAGCTCAAGATGGTCTGCTCGGTCGGCCGCCTCGACCACGCCGTGAACTTCGGCCGTCTGAGGTACGGATCGCAGCATGGCGGCAAACGCAACGGACGCGGTTTCTTCGCCGGCGAACACGTGATACGGCGCATCATGCCGGATTACGAGATTGCCTTGGGGACGGGTGAATTGGACGTTGTCACCGACGACGGCGG
>CBAAAS010000411.1:0-3831 GCA_964658855.1 uncultured Mycobacterium sp. | reverse complement strand
GCTCTTTGAATTCAAAACCCTTGCGCAGCAGATGCTTTGTCAGCGTATCCCAGCCCGACGGCGCGAACCCGCAGCCGAAGCGCCGGGCGGTGTCGGCGTCGAAATTGCGCTCGGTCAGGTACTTGCGGGCCAGCTGCGCCTCCGGCGATTCCAGCGCCGCCGCGTAGAACGTCTGCGCCTCGGCGTTCGCGGCAGTCAGCCGGCTGCGACTTCCCCGGTCGCGCTGCACGTTGGCGGTCGCGGCACCGGTGTAGTTGATGGTGTGCCCGATCCGGTCGGCCAACAGCTCGACGGCCTCGACAAAGCTCACGTGTTCGATCTTCTGCAGGAAGGCATACACGTCGCCGCCCTCGCCGCAGCCGAAGCAGTGGAAGTGCCCGTGGTTGGGACGCACGTGGAACGACGGCGACTTCTCGTCGTGAAACGGGCAGATGCCTTTCATCGAATCCGCGCCGGCCCTGCGCAGTTGAACGTAGTCGCCGACGACGTCCTCGATAGGGACTCGTTCGCGGATGGCGGCGATGTCGCGATCAGAGATGCGGCCGGCCATCGGCTCAGTGTAAGACTGCCTGACGACGATGCCGGTCACTTGGTGACCGGAGGAGGAATCAGGCCATCAGGCACCGCGCCTCGACAGCGCCGCGCGATTAGCCGCTGCCGATGACGCCGCAGGCGAATCGCTTCTCGGCATCAGGGCTGCCCTCAGCGCCGTGCAGCAGGATCGCCGTCTTGCTACCGGCCAGGAGATCGTCCCGGGTGAAAGCGTCGGTGGTGGTGACCAGATAGGCCGCGCCGTTTTGTCGCACTTCCAGCGAGGTCAGGTCGCCGCTCATCGGCTCACCGGTGTGCCCGGGCGCCTGGAAGTGCATGCCGGCCGACAGGAAGTCGCCGGGCGCGCCACCCATCATCGGGTCGACCGAGTTCGGCTCGCACTTGCCGACGCCGTGGATGTGCATGTGGTGGATGCCGGGCGTGAGGATGTTGTCCGCGGTCGACTTGACGGTGACGGTGGCAAACCCGTTGGCGAATTCGAACGTTGCGGTGGCCACCGATCGGCCGTCGGCGGTGTGCAGCTGCGCGCTGAGGGTCTGGGTGCCCGGCGCCGGCGCGCTCGTCGAACTCGCGGTGGACGGCTCCTGATGCGGGCTACAGGCCGCAAGGACGATGACGGACACTGCGGCGACAACGAGCGAAGGCTTGGGCATGGCCCAGACCCTAGTCGGCGGCTACGCCTGAGCGGCCGCAATGCGTTCGAGGCGTCCTTCGGTGTAGGAGGCGATCTGGTCGACGACCACGCGTAGCCGCCCACCGTGGTCGGCGGCGGCGTTGAAGGCTGGGACGAAGATCGGGTCGAGCGTGTTGGGCGCCCCGGCCAGCAGCACGCGGGCCACCCGGTGGATGCAATCCCGTTGCCGGGATTGGATTTCCTGGTGCCGTGGGTCGGACATGATGAACTGCAACGCCAGCGTTTTCAGCAGGGCGACCTCGGCGCGCACCACCTCGGGCACGGACAGCTCGGCCTGGTAGCGGGCCAGCGGGCCGGGCCCGGCGTCTGCTCGGGTGGCGGCGATCGCCGCCGAGGCAAACCGGCCGACCAGCTCGCTGGTCATCCTCTTGAGCGAGACCGCGGCCGACAAGGTCGCGTCGTATTTGCCGACGGCGGCGACCACGGGGAGCCCCGCCAGCCGGTGCGCCGCGGCGGTCAGGTCGCCGGCGCGAACTCCGGCGAAGTCGCGCTCGCCGAGTGAGGCCAGTGCGGCGGCTTCGTGATCGTCGGCGAGTACCCGAAGGTCGATTCGCCCGGAGACGATGCCGTCCTCGACGTCGTGCACCGAATAGGCGACATCGTCAGCCCAGTCCATCACCTGAGCCTCCAGGCAGGGCCGATCCGCGGGCGCGCCGTCGCGCATCCATTCGGCTGCCTCGTGGTCGATGTCATAGAAACCGAACTTGCGTCGATGCTGATCCCGTGGCCACGGATACTTGGTGACCGCGTCCAACCCCGCCCGCGTCAAGTTGAGACCAACGCTATGTCCTTGTTCGTCAAGGGCTTTGGGCTCCAGGCTGGTCAAGATCCGAAAGTTCTGCGCGTTCCCCTCGAAGCCGCCGTGCGCAGCCGCGAACTCGTCGAGCGCCTGCTCGCCGTTGTGCCCGTAGGGCGGGTGCCCGATGTCGTGGGCCAGGCCGGCCATGTCGACGAGGTCGGGATCGCATCCCAATCCGATCGCCATCCCCCGTCCGATCTGGGCGACTTCCAGCGAATGGGTCAGTCGCGTCCGGGGGGTGTCCCCTTCTCGCGGTCCGACGACTTGCGTCTTGTCCGCGAGTCGACGCAGCGCGGCGCTGTGCAGAACCCGCGCGCGGTCCCGGGCGAAATCGGTCCGGAGCTGACCATCGGTGCCCGGCAAGCCCGCGCTCTTCGGCGCCTCGGGGACTACCCGCTGGCGGTCGAAATCGTCATAGGGGTCTTGCTGCATCATCGACGCACAGTCTGCCAGTCAGATCGATAGCGCTGGGACCCGCCGCTTCGCCGCGGGGATAGATTGTCGAGCATGAGCACCCTCCGCCGCTCGGTCGCCGTGTTCATGGCGATGCTGATTGCCGCACTTGTGGTCGCACCGTCAGCCACCGCCCAACCGCCGTTTCGGCTGTCCGGCTATATCACCGACAACGTCGGCGCTTTGAGTGCCGCCGGCCGCTCAGCGGTTCAGTCGGCCAGCGGCAAGCTGTACTCCGACCGCCGCATCCAGCTGTGGGTGGTGTTCGTCGACAACTTCTCCGGACAACCGGCCGTTGGCTGGGCGGACAGTGCGCGGGCCGCCAGCGATCTCGGTGACTTCGACGCGGTACTGGCCGTCGCGACTGTCGACCACTCCTACGCGTTCCGGATTCCGAATCGGGTGAAGTCGATCAGCGCCAGTCAGGTCGACGATCTGCGGCGCAACCAGATAGAGCCCGCGCTGCGTCGCGGCGACTGGAGCGGCGCGGCGGTCGCCGCGGCCAACGGCCTGGACCGTGGCCCGCAGTCGCCCAGTTCGGCGCCACTGCTGATCGGGCTGGGCGTGATCATCGTCGCGGTGGTGGCGCTGTACGTGATCACCCGTTGGCGTCGACGTCGACGTCGGGCCGCCGAGTTGGCCGCAGCCAAACGGGTCGACGCCACCGACCCCGACGCGTTGGCCAGCCTGTCGCTGGGCGCCCTCGACGATCTGTCGCGGTGGAAAGTCGTCGACGTCGACAACGCCGTGCGTACCAGCGCGAACGAGCTCGCCCTGACGATCGAGGAGTTCGGTGAGCAGCGGACCCAGCCGTTCACCGGAGCGGTCGAGGCCGCCAAGTCCGCTCTGGCCCAGGCATTCAGCGTGCGTCAACAACTCGACGACGCAATCCCCGAGACCCGCCAGCACCGGCGCGAGCTGCTGACCGAGGTGATCGTCGCCGCGGCGCGCGCCGACCGCGAGCTGGAGGCGCAGCGGGAGGACTTCGAAGAGATGCGCGACCTGGTGGTCAACGCGCCGTCGCGCCTGGACGCGCTGACCCAGCAGGTAGTCGACCTGACCGCGCGTGTCGAACCGGCAGAACAGCGAATGACCGAGCTGCACAACGAATTCGACTCTGCCGCGCTGGCCTCGGTTTCCACCAACGTAGCGACCGCCAAGGACCGGCTGGCGTTCGCCGAGCAGAATCTCGGCCAGGCCCGGGAGAAGGCGTCCAAGCCGGTCAGCGGTGAACAGAGCGCTCTCGTCGACGCGGTTCGTGCCGCGGAATCATCACTGGGACAAGCCCGTTCGTTGCTCGACGCGGTCGACAGCGCCGCCAACGACATCCGGC
>CBAAAS010000410.1:0-3840 GCA_964658855.1 uncultured Mycobacterium sp. | reverse complement strand
CGAACGGGGCTTGGTCGGCGTCGGGGTGGGTCAGCAATGCGATCAGCAGTCGCACCTGGGTGTCGAACACGGCCTGCGTGTCGCTTAGCGTGTCGGCGCCGTACTGGCCGAACACCTCAAGGCTGATAGCGCCGACCACGCCGGCCCAGATCGTGAAGCATTTGGCGATGACGGCGTCGTCGCCGGCGAAACCGAATTCCTGTCGAAGTCGCTCGAAGTCATCCGATATCGGTTGCGGCGCATGATGATTGGTCAACGCGATGTCGCCGGTCGCGATGCCGGCTGCGACGGCGTCGAACACCGCGCCGATCACCCGCGTCCCAGGGCCCACCGTTCGCTCGGCCGGCGCGTGGTAGCCGGGCACCGGGCTGCCGTACAACAGTGCCCAGCTGGCCGGATGGGCGATGGCCCAGCCGTGTGCCGCACGCGCGATCGCGACAACGTCGTCGCTCCACCCTTCCGGCACGGCCTCGCGAGCGCGGTCCACCACGTCGGCCAACTCGGAGTAGGCGTCGACGACCAGCAGCGTCAGCAACTCATCGCGGCTGTTGACGTACCGATAGAGCGCCGAGGACACCATGCCCAGATCACGGGCGATGGCGCGCAGTGACAGACCGGCTGCGCCGTGCTCCACCAGATGGCGCCGGCCGAGCTCGATGATCTGCGCTTCCATCCGTTCGCGCGAGTCGCGCCGCTTCGGCATCAGGCAAGTTTCGCACGAATGAGATCGGTGCTCTTGTTTTTCGGGCAACGCTATGTCAGTCTCATCTTCTAGAGAGCAGTGCTCTCTCATGGACGGGAAGGGAATGACATGTCGGTGCGATACGACGAACCCCACGGTGCGGCGAAGGCCGCCAACGCGCTGATCCGCTGGCTGGCAGAGGCCGGCATCAGCATCGCGGGAACCCGGGCGCTGCGTGTACGCGGCCGCAAGACAGGCCAGGTCCGCAGTGTGGTGGTCAATGTCTTGACGGTCGGCGATGTCGACTATCTGGTCTCACCGCGGGGCAATACGCAGTGGGCACGCAATGTTCGGGCGGCCGGCGCGGTCGAGGTGGGACCGAGCTGGCGCCGTCGCAGCCTGCGGGCGATGGAGGTGGCCGACACCGCGAAGCCTGATCTGCTGAAGCACTACCTGGACAGGTGGTACTGGGAGGTCAAGGGCCATATCGCCGGCCTGACTCCGGATTCCGGCGCGGACCAGTTCAGCGCCGCGGCGCCATCGATACCGGTTTTCGCGCTGACGGCTGACGGCTAGATCGCCGGACCGCCCACGCCGACGTCCTGGCGGATCTGTTGGGTTGTCGACTGCCACGACACCGCCGCCGGGAAGTTGCCCCAGACGCTGTTGAAGATGCCGACGAGTCGGGCGGGCCCTGGGCCGTTGGTGAGGTAGACCGGCCCGCCGGAGTCGCCCTGTTGGCTGACCGCACCGTGCCCCATGGTGAACCAGCCGTTGTTGACCGCTTCGACGGTCCCGCAACTTTCGCCCGTGACGACGCCGAAGTGGCAGATCGGTTCGCCAGGCTTGACGACCAATCCCGGGTCGGACTGCAAGATGCGCCCTCCGGGCAGGATGTTGTTCACCGTCACGTCGGGGGCCAGCACGATCGACTCGTAGTCGGCGATTTCCTGGTCGGTGTTGACGAAGGCGCCGTTGGGGGTGTTGTCGCGAAACGTGGCCACGTTGCCGATGACCTTGTTCTCCTTGTCGAACACCGGGCCGTCGCTGCGGCAGTGCCCCGCGCTGAATGCCACCCGCAGAGCGGGGTCGACGTAACCCAATGTGCACAGGTGGGCGCCCTGGTGGATTTCCATCCCGGGGTAAACGGGAACCGGATCAGCGTGGGCATTGACGGGAGTACACACCGCCACGATTAGAGCGCTGACCAGAACGCCGAAAGCACGAATTGCCGGACCCCCCACCCGTTTACTCCGATCCTTCGCGGCCAGCGCCCCACCGGCCAGCTTTTAGGCTACCTAGCCAACGTCAAGCGAGGTAACCGTTTTGAAGGGATCGATGGAGAGCACGCCGGCCGGGTGACCGGCCGACGCGCTCCCAACCGCAATCAAGGAATGGTCAGAACCTGCCCCGGCTGGATCAGGTCCGGGTTGGGGATGCCGCTGGCGTCGGCGATGACCTGGTACTTGTTGCCGTCGCCGTAGAACTGCTCGGCGATGGCCCACAACGTGTCCCCGGACTCCACGGTGTATGTCCGGGCGGCCGGTTCGGGCTCGGGGGCCGGAGCGGGATCCTGCTCGGCTGCATCCTCGACGTGTACCTCTTCGCCGGCCGGTGCGGCAGCTTCCGGCTCGGGCGGAGGTGGAGCGTCGGTTTCGGTCTTGGTCGACCATGCGGCACCGTCGGCCGAGTAGAGCACCAAGTTGCGGTCGTCCTGAAGGACGAGACGAACGTTCTTCTTGCCCTTGGTGTCGGTGTGCCACACCGGCTTGTCGCCCGCGTAGGCAACGAAGTTGCCGTCGCTCTGAACCTCGGCGCGGACCACGTCTTCGCCGTTGGTACCCGACGACCAAATCGCGTGGCCGCGTGCAGCCAGGACCAGGTTCCCGTCGTCTTGCAATGTCAGGGTGTAAGCCCCGTTGCTCGAGGTGAGCGATTCACCTTTGACAAGTTTTTGCCCCTCGGTGAGAGTGTCTCCCACAGCAATTCCCTTCTCGTGGTCACGGCAGGCGGATACCGGCCTCGCTGTCGACGTTACTGATCTTGGCTAAGCCGTGGGGGGTTTCGGCTCGCTGTAAAAGAAACGCCGGGTGAACAAGGGTCACCGCTCCGACGGTGACTAGCGGGACGGTGTCAACGGAGCCGAGGCGTGGCGCCGGACGGCGGAGGCGGGTTGCCAACCGGGCGGCCCGAATACGTACCCGAGGCGGTCGCGCAGACGCGCCGCGGAACGGAAATCCCTTACAATAGCTAGGTATTCGTGGGTTTGCAGTTTCCAGACGTTGAACGTATTCACCTGTTTGGTGAGCCCATAATGCGGCCGGAAAGTCTCCTGCCGGAAGGTTCCGAACAGGCGATCCCAGACGATGAAAATTCCGCCGTAGTTCTTGTCGAGGTATTCGGCGTCCATGCCGTGGTGCACACGATGATGCGCGGGCGTGTTGAAGACGAATTCGAACGGCGCCCACATTTTGTCGATCCGCTCGGTGTGCACCCAGAACTGATAGATCAGATTGACCGAAAAGCTGCAGAAAACTACCCACGGTGGAATTCCTAAGAGCGGCAACGGAATCCACATCAGAATCTCGCCACTGTTGTTCCACTTCTGGCGCAGCGCGGTGGCGAAGTTGAAATACTGGCTGGAGTGGTGTGCCTGATGCGTCGCCCAGATCAGCCGGATCCGGTGTGCGCTGCGGTGATAGCAGTAGTAGAGCAGGTCGACACCGAGGATGGCGATCACCCAGGTGTACCAGCGCGTCGCTGCCAGATGCACGGGCGCCAGGTAGGCGTAGATCGCGGCGTAGCCGAGCACGGCGATGAATTTCCAGGCCGCGGTGGTGGCCACCGAGATCAGGCCCATCCGGATGCTGGCCCACGAGTCGGCCGTCAGGTAGGCCCCCGAGTCCGGCCGATCAGCTTGTGCGCTCGCCTCCCGTTCGATGCTTTCGAGCTTGCGGGCCGCCGTCCACTCCAGGATCAACAGCAACAGGAAAAACGGACTCGCGAACAACACCGGGTCACGCATCTGATCCGGGAGAACGGACAAGAACCCGGCGATCGCAGTCACGTCACACACCTTACGACGTCGCTGACCTGTGTACCGAGAGCTTCGGCTAGTCCGTATGGGGCGCCCGCGGCATCGGTTCGTCCTCGTCGCC
>CBAAAS010000409.1:0-3855 GCA_964658855.1 uncultured Mycobacterium sp. | reverse complement strand
GAATTCGTCGTCGGATCGTTGGCCGGTCCGAGGCCCGTTGTCATGCACCACGTCGACGCGACCTACGCCGACGTGCGGGTCGACATGGGCAAGGCCAACCGGCTCGGGCCCGGCCAGGTGATTGTCGGCGGCCGGACCTTCAACGGCTTGGCGGTCGACGTCGGCAACCCACACCTGGCCTGCGTCGACTTCGCGCTCACTCCTCTGGAGCTGGGCGAGTTGGATGTCGCGGCGCCGGTCAGTTTTGATCACGACCAATTCCCTGACGGCGTCAACGTCGAGATTCTCACCGCGCCGGTCGATGGCGTGGTCAGCATGCGCGTACACGAGCGGGGAGTGGGCGAAACCCGTTCCTGTGGAACGGGAACCGTCGCCGCCGCCGTCGCAGCGCTGTCCCAGGGCGGCACGGCCACCGGCACCTTGACCGTGCGGGTTCCCGGCGGCGATGTCGTCGTCACCGTCACCGAGGCCACCAGCTACCTGCGTGGACCGTCGGTGTTGGTCGCCCAGGGCGACCTCAGCGAACAATGGTGGCAGGAGGCGTCACGTTAAATCTGATGCGCGCCGCCGCTTCTGCGGGCACCATCGGTAATTGCTTATGACTTATCCAGAATCGCCCGGCACCCCGACCACCGGTGAGCTCGCGCTTGACGATCGCGCGGCGCTACGCCGAGTCGCCGGGCTGTCCACCGAACTCGCCGACGTCTCCGAGGTCGAGTACCGCCAACTGCGGCTCGAGCGGGTGGTGCTGGTCGGCGTGTGGACCGACGGCAGTGCCTCCGACGCCGACGCCAGCCTCGCCGAATTGGCCGCGCTGGCCGAAACCGCGGGATCTGAGGTGCTCGAAGGCATGATCCAGCGGCGGAGCAAGCCTGATCCCTCGACCTACAT
This sequence comes from uncultured Mycobacterium sp., assembly GCA_964658855.1. GTDB lineage: Bacteria > Actinomycetota > Actinomycetes > Mycobacteriales > Mycobacteriaceae > Mycobacterium. Next base: position 2,964 of record CBAAAS010000409.1, on the reverse strand, counting down.
CGGATCGGGCAAGGCAGCCGAACTGCGTGACGTGGTGCTGGCCACCGGCGCCGACACCGTGATCTGCGACGGCGAACTGTCCCCGGCGCAACTGAACGCGCTGGAGAAGGCCGTCAAGGTCAAGGTCATCGACCGCACCGCGCTGATCCTGGACATTTTTGCCCAGCACGCCACCAGCCGGGAAGGCAAGGCGCAGGTGTCGCTGGCGCAGATGGAGTACATGCTGCCGCGGCTGCGCGGCTGGGGTGAGTCGATGTCGCGGCAGGGCGGTGGCGCGGGTGGCAGCGGCGGCGGCGTGGGCACCCGCGGACCCGGTGAGACCAAGATCGAAACCGATCGGCGCCGGATTCGTGAGCGAATGTCCAAGCTGCGCCGCGAGATCAAGGACATGAAGCAGGTCCGCGACACCCAGCGCAGCCGCCGGCGGAGCAGCGAAGCGCCGTCCATTGCGATTGTCGGCTACACCAACGCGGGGAAATCCAGCCTGCTGAACGCGCTGACCGGTGCCGGGGTGCTGGTGCAGGACGCGCTGTTCGCCACCCTGGAACCCACCACGCGCCGTGGACAATTCGATGATGGGCGCGCGTTCGTGGTCAGCGACACCGTCGGCTTTGTGCGTCACCTACCGACGCAGTTGGTCGAGGCATTCCGCTCGACGCTGGAAGAGGTGGTCGACGCTGATCTTCTGGTGCACGTGGTCGACGGCTCGGACGTCAATCCGCTGGCCCAGATCAGCGCGGTACGCCAAGTTGTCACCGACGTCTTCGCCGATCACACAGTCACCGGCGGCGAAGCGCCGCAAGAGTTGATCGTCGTCAACAAGATCGACGCCGCAGGCGGTTTGGCGCTGGCCAAGCTGCGACGCGCGCTGCCCGGGGCGGTGTTCGTCTCGGCGCACACCGGCGATGGCATCGAAGCACTACGTCGGCGGATGTCGGAGATGGCCGCTCCCACCGACACCGCGGTCGACGTGGTGATCCCTTACGAGCGCGGCGATCTGGTGTCGCGCGTGCACGCCGACGGCCGGGTGCAGGAGACCGAGCACATCAGCGCGGGCACGCACATCAAGGCGCGGGTACCGGTGGCGCTCGCCGCAAGCCTGCGCGAATTCTCGGCCACCTGACCGGAAACAGCCTGCAGATAACAGAAAGCGCCGGAGCCCCCCAGCTCCGACGCTTTCTGTTCCCCCTGGTGTTACAGGCCCAGACCACCCAAAAGCGAGCCCAGGTCGAGACCGCCGGTCAGGAGACCCGTGACGTCGGTGAGCACGGTGCTGAAGTCGGTGGTGAGGTTGGTGCTCAGGTCACTGAAGCTTGCGCTCAGGTCGGTGAGCAGCGTGCTGAAGTCGCCGAGACTGCTCGTGTCGCCCGCAAGTGACGTCAGGTAACCCTCGAAGTCGGCTGCCGCCGAGGCGAAGTCCGCGTTGGCGATCGTCGTCAGGTCGGTGTCGAAGGCTGATGTACCCACGGCGCCGGCGAGATCCGCTGCCGTGACACCGGCACTGGCCGGAATCGGCACGAAATCGGTGGTGAAGATGGTCAGCAGCTCGCCCTGCGACGCCGCGTCGGAGACACCTAGGAGCCCGTTCAACTGGTCTTGGGCGACAAGGCCGTCGAGGAACAGCGCCTCGAACGCCCGGCTCTCCGCGCCGTTGAAGTCCCCGGCGTAAATGGGGACTGCGCCGGTGGCGTCGAGCAGCGTGGTCGCCTCGGAAGTGCTTGTCGCCGTAGCTAATGCGTTGAACAGCTGCTCTTCAGCTCCGGTCGGCCCCAGGACGTCGTTGAACAATGCGTTGTCCAAGGTGCCCTCGTCGAGCAGGAGCGTTGCGTCCGCGTCCACTAGCGTGACGTCGTGATGCTGGACTGGCGAGCCTTGTTGTGCCAGCGGCGATCCGTCGTAAGGCAGCGACCCCAAAAGCCCTGCTGCGGCGAGTCCAGCCGCGGCGATTACTGCCCGTTTTGTTACAGCGTGCATTTTCTTCCTTCCCCGGAAATGGTGTGGGCAGTTGGCACGATCGCCACTGGAGTCACTCCGAATGCCAATGCGCCACCGCAGCCCTGTGTGAATCCAACGCTGCTGAGCAGACCGGCCATGGCCCCGTCCTCCCCATAGGACACCTGAGATTTCTCAGGTGCAGTTAAGCTACCGCTTAATATTTGTGCGAGGAATGAAAATGGCCGACAAACCTTTGGACTTTTTTATGTGGCATATTGATGCCGGTAGAAGGGTTTTCGGCCGTGTCAAGACCGATTCGAACATGGCCTTACGGCAGCAAAGAATTACTGAGTAGTAACTTAATTTTTGGAAAGCGATCCGACCTCAGGTCAGTAGACCAGCTCGTAAACTTCTTCCGCGGAAGCCGCCAGTATCTGGCGGGCCATCTGGAAATTCAGTTCGTCGAGGTACGCCTCCTCCGCCTGATCGCGTTCAGGCTTGGCGGCCAGGGCGAAGAATTCGTCGGTGATGAAGCCGGGGCGCATCAGCAGCGTCGCGGTGCGACCGTTGACCGTGGCCTGAAAAACAAAGCCCTGCAGAATGCGTCCGCGATCGGGTCGCACCAGGGCCGGCTCAATGGAGTACCGGCCATCGGTCACCGCGCGGGTTACTGCCTCGATTCCGTCGCGAATCCCCAGTTCGTCGAAAGCGGCGCGAATGACAATTGATCGGCGCTGCGGCGGTTGATTAGGGGAGAGGGCGCCGAAAGCCCGCTGCAGCACTTTGAGCGCGCTGGCTACACCCGCCCGGGAAAACGGCCCGGCGTAACACAGCATGTCGGTGTAGGAGAATTCGAGGACTTGCCCGAGTTCCTGCACCAGGATTGTCTCGTCCATCTCGACGACTGTAGGCCCGGGCCGATACCCCGACCTACCAACCATCCGGTTGGTATATCTTGGGCGCAGAGTCCCAATCCCGCCGGAGGTCATCTCATGGGTAGCGCCGTCAAATACCAGCGCACGCTGTTCG
>CBAAAS010000408.1:0-3873 GCA_964658855.1 uncultured Mycobacterium sp. | reverse complement strand
CGCGGCCAGATCGTCGATATCGTGGCCAGCGGTGTCCAGCACCAGGTCGGCGTTCTCGGGAGCCTCGTAGGGCGCGTCGACGCCGGTCAGGCCTTTGAGCTCCCCGTTGCGGGCGCGCTTGTAAAGGCCCTTGGGATCACGCTTTTCGCACTCTTCCAGCGATGTGGCGATGTGCACTTCGATAAACGGCAGCTTGGCCGCATCGCTGAGGGCGCGAGCAGTCTCGCGGTCCGACTTCAACGGTGAAACCAGCGAAGCCAACGCCACTACGCCCGCATCAGCCAGCAGGCGCGTCAAATGGCCGACCCGCCTGATGTTTTCGGTGCGGTCACCGGGGGAGAAGCCCAGATCGTCTGACAAACCATGCCGCAGATTGTCGCCGTCCAGTAGATAGGCGACCCGACCGGATTCGACCAGCGCGCGCTCGACAGCGACCGCAACGGTCGACTTGCCGGAAGCGGGTAGGCCGGTGAACCAGATCGTCGCACCGGCTTGGCCGGTGGACTGCTGGCGATGTTTGCGTTCCAACGCTGAAGGGTGCCAACGGATGTCGCTGCGTGGGTGGGTGCCCGGCTTGACCTCGCGTGCCTCGATGATGGTGCCGGCGCCGATGGTGTCGTTGGTGACTTCGTCGATCAGGATGAACGCGCCGCTGTCGCGGTTGTCGGCATAACTGTCGGCGATGACGAGCGAACTGGTCCGCAGCGTCACGGTGCCGATGTCGTTGAGCTCCAACTCGACGGGGTTGTCGACTTCGTCGAGCGTCTCGGGATCGAGGCGCGAGTGCAATTCTTGGACCGTGGCCCGGACAGTGGTGCTGGTCTGCTTGAGAGCCAGTCGGTCACCGGCCCGCAGTGGCGAGTCGACGAACCAGCACACGTTCGCCTGAAGCTCGCGGGCCAGCACCGGAAGCACCGCGTCATCGGCACCGCTGACCAGCACATCGCCTCGGCCGACGTCGATGTCGTCGGCCAGTTCCACGGAAACCGACAGCGGCGCAACACCTGTCGTGCGCTCGTCGTCAAGGGTGTCCAGCGCCGTGACCGTCGACTCGGTTCCGGCGGGCAGCGAGATGACCGGGTCTCCGACGCTGAGCGTGCCGGCAGCGAGGCGTCCGGTGTAGCGGCGGCGCTGATTGTCCGTCGGCCGGGAGACCCATTGGATCGGCAACCGCAACCGGTTCGGTTCGGCATGCGGCGCAGCCAGTTCAACGTCTTCCAGGTAATCGAGCAGCGTCGGGCCGTCGTACCACGGTGTGTTCTCGGAGCGGTGCACCACATTGTCACCGATCTTGGCGGCGATCGGGATCACGGTGATGTCTAGGCCGCCGAGGCGCGTGCTGAGCTTCTGCAGCTCGGTTTCGACTTCGGTGAACCGGTCCTGGTCGAAGTCGACCAGGTCGATCTTATTCACCGCTGCGACAAAGTGTTTGATGCCCAACAGCTTTGCGATCCGGGCGTGCCGGCGGGTCTGGCGCAGCACACCCGCGCGCGCGTCGACCAGCAGGATCGCCACGTGGGCGTTGGACGCGCCGGTGAACATGTTGCGGGTGTAGCGCTCATGGCCGGGTGTGTCAGCCAGAATGTAACTGCGGGTGGCAGTCGAGAAGAACCGGTAGGCGACGTCGATCGTGATGCCCTGTTCGCGTTCGGCGCGGAGGCCGTCGGACAGCGCGGCCAGGTCGGCGACACCTTCTTCGTCGGTGACGGCTTCCAGGTGGTCCAGCGGCAGGCTGTCGGTGTCGTGCAGAAGCCTCCCGATCAGGGTGCTCTTGCCGTCGTCGACGGAACCTGCGGTGGTGATTCGCAGCAGTTGTCGCGTGACGTGGTCGTCCGGCTGGAATTTCGCGTCCTGCTCGGTGTCTTCGCTGACGCTCATCAGCTTCGGCCCTTTCGTTCTTCTTCGCTGACGCTCATCAGAAGTAGCCCTCTCGCTTGCGGTCCTCCATCGCGGCGACCGAGGTGCGGTCGTCGGCCCGGGTCTCTCCGCGCTCGGACACCGTTGCCGCGGAGATCTCACTGATGACACCCGCGATGTCGGTGGCCTTGGACCGAACTGCGCCGGTGATGGTCAGATCGCCGACGGTGCGGTAGCGCACCCACTCGACGTCCGAGGACTCATCGTTGTGCGGTTCGGTGTATTCCGAGACCGCCAGCAGAATGCCGTCGCGCTCGAAGACCTCGCGTTCGTGGGCATAGTAAATCGACGGTATTTCAAGGTCTTCCAGCTCGAGGTAACGCCAGATGTCGATCTCGGTCCAGTTGCTCAGCGGGAACACCCGCACCTGTTCGCCCTTCTTGATCCGGCCGTTGTAGAGCGACCAGGGCTCCGGGCGCTGAGCGCGCGGATCCCATTGACCGAACTCGTCGCGGAAGCTCAGGATCCGTTCTTTCGCGCGGGCGCGTTCCTCGTCCCGGCGGGCGCCACCGAACGCGGCGTCGAACTCGCCGGCCTCGAGCGCGTCGAGCAACGTTCGGGTCTGCGCGCGGTTGCGCGACGCGTGACGCCCCGGATCAGCGACCCGGCCGTTGTCGATGGACTCCTGCACGGAGGCGACGATCAGCTTGTGGCCCTCGCCTTCAACGCGCCGGTCGCGGAATTCGATCACCTCGGGAAAGTTGTGGCCGGTGTCGACGTGCATCACCGGGAACGGCAGCGGCAGTGGCCGAAAAGCCTTCTCCGCCAGCCGAAGTAGCACGATCGAGTCCTTGCCGGCTGAGAACAGCAGGACAGGGCGCTCCAGCTCGGCGACCACTTCGCGGATGATGTGCACCGCTTCGGCTTCGAGCAGCCGCAGCTCGTCGACGCGCTTGGTCTTCACGGGGGCGGTCATAGCGGTAAGCCCTCTCTTTCGGCATCTTCGCGATAGCGGTCTACCCATTCGTCGGAGCGTTTATCCGCCTGGCGTTCCAGCACCGGCTCCGGCGCGAGCCCTCGATTGAGGCCCAGCGACTCGAGGATGTCGCCGACGACCTGAGTCAGGTTGCGCCACAACACCGGATAGGGAATCTCCAAGGGTGCGACACCCTCTTCGGCAAACCAGTTCCGCCAGCCCTCTTCCTGGTTGCGCAGCATGGTGATGACGTGCGCGATGGCGCCGGCGTGATACGTGGCGCGCTCGTCCCGGATCGGGTCGGGCCGGCCGCGCCAGACCCGCGTCTGCACGGCTCGCCAGAACGACACCGCCTGCGACACCACGTCAGGCCGGTAAACGTAGACGAGCAGGGGGTCCTGCCCCACCACGTCGCGGATCGCGGACAGCAGCCCGTCACCGGATCGATCAGGCAGTTGGTTCGCGCGGTCCAGGAGCAGGGGCGCCTGGTTCCACATCAGCTTGCCGCCCCACACGCCGTTCGGCGTCCGTCCGACGGTGCGGATGTAGTCGCGCCAGATCTCGGGCGGCGCGAGGTCGGGCTTGCCGGCATCCAGCGGATCGAGCAGGCTCAGAATTGACTCGTCATCGACGTCGGCGAACCACTCGCGTGGCTGCGGCGACTGACTGGTGGACGGGAGGTACTGAAAAAACTCCTGTGGCTCACCGGCCACACCGGTCGCCCGCAGTGACTCGACCAGAAGGGTGCTGCCACTTCGCTGAGAGGCCAACACCAGATATGCCGACGGGCGATCTGTCACCTGGGCAGCTTAGCTGACGGAAAATTGTTGCCACTCTTTCAATTACCGTCACGGTGAACAAAACTGTTGCGCGGAATCGCGCCTCTTCACGATATCCGTTCGGTGGCCCGCAGTCCCAGTGAAAGTAGCAGCCGGACATCAGGATCAGCCAACGATGTTGTGAGCATCGTCTCTATTCTGCGGACACGGTAGCGCACGGTGTTGGGGTGACAAAAAAGTCGCTCGGCGGCGGCGGCCACC
>CBAAAS010000407.1:0-3892 GCA_964658855.1 uncultured Mycobacterium sp. | reverse complement strand
CCGAAACCTCTTCGCCGAACGCGAGCATGCCCAGCACGGCCCAACTCGTCGGCGGCAGATTCGGTAGTTCGCTGGACCCCACTTTCAAAGGGTAGCAATGATCGCCAGGCCGGAAGGGTTGCTGACCACTCAGCGGGACGTGACGATATCGAAGCCCTTATAGCCCGCCGCCGCGACCTCCGCGATGATCTGACCGTAGACGCCGAACCCGCCGACGAAGGGCATGAAGACGCGCGGCTTACCGGCGACATTAGCGCCCAGATACCACGAATTCGCCCGCAGCATAAGGCCGTCGGCAGCGCGAAGGGTGCATTCGTCGGTCCACTGGGCGGCCGCGGATCGGGTGGCCTCTAGGGCCGCGCCTCCGTGGGCACCGAGGTAGCCGATCGCTTCGGCGATCCAGCCGACATGCAATTCGGAGTGCAGCGCCATGTTCGCCAACACCGACGGGCTGCCCGGTCCGCTGATGTTGAACAGATTCGGAAAGCCGGGCACGCCGAGCCCGAGGTAGGTGACTGGGCCGGCGGCCCACGCCGTGTTCAGCGTTTCGCCACCGCGACCCACGACGTTCAGCTTGCTCACCGACCCGGTCATCGCGTCGAATCCGGTTGCCAGCACCAGCGCGTCCAGGTCGTAATGGGCGGTCGACGTCGTCACCCCGGCAGAGTTCATCCGCTCGATCGGCGTCTCGCGGAGATTCACCAGGGTGACGTTGTCGCGGTTGAAGGTCTGAAAGTAGTTGTCGTCGGTGCAGATCCGCTTCGTACCGATCGGATGATCGGTGGGAACCAGCCAGTCGGCGACTCGCGGATCGTGGACGACGGCGCGGATCTTCTGCTCCCAGAAGGCGCGGGCGGTGTCATTGGCCCTCACGTCGAGCAGTTGGTCGGGGAAGGTCTTGCTGAACAGCACGCCGCCCAGCTGCCAGCGTTTTTCGTAGGCGGCGGCGCGTTCCTGCTCGGACAGCTCGAGCGCTGATTGCGAATGCGGTTGATGCGGTGAGCCACCGCCGCTCGCCATCGACAGTCGGCGACGCTCCGGATAGCCGGCCTTCTGCGCGCGGCGGACGTCGTCGGTGAGCGGAGTGTTGCCCGCCGGGATGCTGTAATTGGGGCTGCGCTGGAACACATAGAGTTCGCGTGCCTGCCCGGCGATGCACGGAATCACCTGAATGCCTGACGATCCGGTGCCGATCACGCCGACCCGCTGATCGCTGAAATCCACTCCGCCATGCGGCCAGTGCGCGGTGTGGTACACCTCGCCACCGAAAGACTCCATCCCGTCGATCGGCGGGATGTTCGCGTTCGACAGCGGACCGACCGCGATCACGACGAAGCGGGCGGAGACTACTTCGCTTGTTTCGGTGCGGATTTCCCAGCGCAGCGTGTCCTCGTCGAGGACGGCGTCGGTGACGCGGGTGCCGAAGGTGATGTCCGCGCGCAAGTTGTATCGGTCAGCGACGTGGTTGAGATAGGAGAGTATTTCCGGCTGGGTGGCGTACTTCTCACTCCAGTCCCACTCCTGCTGGAGCTGGTCGTCGAATGAGTACGAGTAGTCCACGCTTTCCACGTCGCAACGCGCGCCAGGGTAGCGGTTCCAGTACCAGACGCCGCCGACCCCGTCTGCGGCCTCGAACAGTCGCACGGTCAGGCCGTCGCTACGCAGCCGGTGTAGCGCGTAGAGGCCGGCGAACCCCGCGCCTATCACCACCGCATCGACGTCCCGGCTCATACCGCCGACGGTACTGCGCGGTACGGCGGCGTGGGTGCCGATCGTCCCGCTGTGCGGGAATAGCCGCTCCGCCGCAGCACCCGTTGTGGTTGCCTGAAGCCATGCCGGCCGCGGACCAGGATGATGCCTGGAATCACCAGGTCGACTTTCTGGTCGTCGGCAGCGGTTGCGGCGGCTTGACCGCGGCGCTGGCCGCGCACGCCCACGGACTGGACACCCTCGTCATCGAGAAGGCCTCCGTGTACGGCGGCAGTACCGCGCTGTCGGGTGGCAACATCTGGATTCCCAACAACCCGACGCTGCGCCGCGAAGGCCTGGCCGATTCCCGAGACGACGTGCGTCACTACCTCGATGCCGTCGTTGGCGATCGAGTGCCCGCCGCCAACATCGACGCGTTCATCGACAACGGACCGCGAACGATGGAGTTCCTCGAGGGCGCCAGCCCGCATCTGCGATTCCAGTGGTGCGCCGGCTATTCCGACTACCACCCCGAGCGGCCAGGCGGCCGGGCCCGGGGCCGTACCATCGAGCCGCTGCCGTTCAACCTGAAGAAACTCGGCGACGACGAACAGTCGCTGCGGCCCGCCGCGCTGGCCACACCGGGCGGATTATTCGTCACCTCAAAAGAATTCGCTCGGCTCAACATGGTGATGCGTAGCTGGCCGGGGCGCCTGGCCGCCATGCAGACGGTCGGACGTGCCGTCAAGGGTCTCGTCCTACGACGGCACATGGACACCCTCGGTCGCGCTCTCATCGGCAGACTGCGGCTCGCTACTAAAGACGCCGGCATCCCGCTGTGGCTCAACACTGCGCTGCAGTCGTTGATCACCGACGAGTCCGGAGCCGTCCTCGGGGTACACGCTCGGCGCGACGGCGCGGTCCTCCGCATTCGCGCACGCAAGGGCGTGCTGTTGGCGTGCGGGGGTTTCGAGCACAACGGCGAGATGCGCAAGCGTTTCCTTCGTGACGGTGGCAAGGACAACTACAGTGCCGGTTCGGCCGACAACACCGGCGATGGAATCGTCGCCGGCCAAGCAGTCGGTGCCGCAGTCGATTTGATGGATGACGCCTGGTGGATGCCGGCCTTCAGGCGGCCCGACAGGGTGATGAGCGTGCTGGTGTCGGAACGCTCGATTCCCCGCTCGATCATCGTCGACCAGACCGGGCGGCGTTTCGTCAACGAAGCCGCGCCCTATGTCACGTTCGTGCACCGGCAACTCGCGGGTGGGCACGACCCGATCTGGTTCGTCTTCGACCGTAAAGCCAAGAATCGCTACCAGTTCGGTGGCGTGATGCCCGGCCAGAAATTCCCCGACGACTGGTTCACGTCGGGGCTGATGCATCGGGCGGAATCCGTAGAGGAGCTCGCATCGAGGATCGGGGTGCCGCCGGCATCGCTGCGCGAAACCCTCGACCGTTTCAACGGATTCGCCCGCGCCGGTCAGGACTCAGATTTCGGCCGGGGCAATAGTGCTTACGACAACTATTACGGCGACCCGACGCTGCCGCACCCGACGATGGATGTCATCGACAGCGCGCCGTTTTACGCGGCCCGCATTCAGGCCGGCGACTTGGGCACCAAGGGCGGTCTGGTCTATAACGCGCACGGCCAGGTGCTCAGCGCCAACGGGGCCGTGATCATGGGTCTCTATGCCACCGGTAACACCTCGGCCGCGGTGATGGGTAACGATTACGCCGGAGCGGGGGCCACCATCGGGCCCGCCATGGTGTTTGGATTCGTCAGCGCGCGACATGCGGCAGAAAGCGATTGCAATGCAGAGTAATTCAGGTCAGCTTGTCGGCAAGGTGGTACTGATCAGCGGTGGCGCGGGCGGGCTCGGCACAGCATTCGCGCGGCTGGTGCTCAGCCGCGGAGGCAGCGTGGTGCTCGCTGACCTACTCGACGACGAAGGCAACAAGCTGGTCGGCGAACTCGGTGCTCAGGCTCGCTACATCCATCTCGATGTCACCGATCCGGAGCAGTGGGCGACCGCGGTGCAGTTCACCCTCGACGAGTTCGGCTCACTGAACGGGTTGGTCAACAACGCCGGCGTATCGACCGGGCAGCTGCTCGAACACGAACCGCTCGCGCACTTCCGGAAGGTACTGGACATCAACCTGACCGGGGTGTTCAACGGCCTGCAGTCGGTGATCAAGCCGA
>CBAAAS010000406.1:0-3901 GCA_964658855.1 uncultured Mycobacterium sp. | reverse complement strand
ACAAGCACCAGGGAGATCTTGCCCCGCTTGTCGATGTCGGCGATCTCGACGCGAAGCTTGTCGCCGAGGTTCACCACGTCCTCCACCTTGTTGATGCGCTTTCCCCGACCGAGCTTGGAGATGTGGACCAGACCGTCGCGGCCGGGCAGCAGCGACACGAACGCGCCGAAATCGGTGGTCTTGACCACGGTTCCGAGGAACCGCTCACCGGTCTTGGGCAACTGCGGGTTGGCAATCGCGTTGATCTTGTCGATCGCGGCCTGCGCCGACGGTCCGTCGGTAGCGCCGACGAACACGGTGCCGTCGTCCTCGATGGAGATCTGGGCGCCGGTCTCCTCGGTGATGGAGTTGATCATCTTGCCCTTGGGGCCGATGACCTCACCGATCTTGTCGATCGGCACCTTGATGGTGGTGACCACCGGCGCGTACGGGCTCATCTGGTCGGGCTCGTCGATGGCCTCAGCCATCACCTCGAGAATCGTCAGACGCGCATCCTTGGCCTGCGCGAGAGCGCCGGCCAGCACCTTCGACGGAATGCCGTCGAGCTTGGTGTCCAACTGGAGCGCGGTGACGAAGTCCTTCGTGCCCGCGCACTTGAAGTCCATGTCCCCGAACGCGTCCTCGGCGCCGAGGATGTCGGTGAGCGTGACGAAGCGACGCTCGGTCTTGCCATCGACTTCAACGTCGTCGGAGACCAGGCCCATCGCGATGCCGGCGACCGGCGCCTTCAGCGGCACGCCGGCGTTCAGCAGCGACAGCGTGGATGCACAGACCGAGCCCATCGACGTGGAGCCGTTGGAACTCAACGCTTCTGAGACCTGACGGATCGCGTAGGGGAACTCGTCGACGCTCGGCAGCACCGGCATCAAAGCCCGCTCGGCCAGCGCGCCGTGCCCGATCTCGCGTCGCTTGGGCGAGCCCACGCGACCGGTCTCACCGGTGGAGAACGGCGGGAAGTTGTAATGGTGCATATAGCGCTTCGACTTCTCCGGCCCCAGCGAGTCGATCTGCTGGGCCATCTTCACCATGTCGAGCGTGGTCACGCCCATGATCTGGGTCTCGCCGCGCTCGAACAACGCACTGCCGTGCGCCCGCGGGATGACCGCGACCTCCGCGGACAGCGCGCGAATGTCGGTGACGCCGCGGCCGTCGATGCGGACGTGATCGGTCAGAATGCGCTGGCGCACAAGCTTTTTGGTCAGTGAGCGGAACGCGGCGCTGACCTCTTTCTCGCGGCCCTCGTAGGTGTCGGCAAGCCGGCCAAGAACCTCGGACTTGAGCTCGTCAGTGCGGCCGTCGCGCTCTTCCTTGCCGGCGATGGTGAGCGCCTTGGAGAGCTCTTCGGTGGCCACCGAAGACACGGCGTAGAAGACGTCGTCCTGGTATTCCGGGAACAGCGGGTACTCGGCGGTTTCCTTGCCGGCGGCGTCAGCCAGCTCCTGCTGCGCGGTACACAACGCGGCGATGAAAGGCTTGGCGGCCTCGAGGCCCTCCGCCACAACGCTTTCGGTCGGTGCACCGGCGCCGCCGGCGATCAGATCGATGACCTTGTCGGTGGCTTCTGCCTCGACCATCATGATCGCGACGTCATCGCCAGCCTTGCGACCGGCTACGACCATGTCGAAGACTGCGCCTTCGAGCTGCTCGACGGTGGGGAACGCGACCCACTGGCCGTTGATCAGCGCGACGCGCACGCCGCCGACCGGGCCGGAGAACGGCAGACCCGAGATCTGGGTCGACGCCGACGCGGCGTTGATCGCCAGCACGTCGTAGAGGTCCTTGGGATCCAGGCTCAGGATCGTGACGACAACCTGGATCTCGTTACGCAGTCCGGACACGAACGTCGGCCGCAGCGGGCGGTCGATCAGCCGGCACGTCAGGATCGCGTCGGTGGAGGGACGGCCCTCGCGACGGAAGAACGAACCGGGGATGCGTCCCGCGGCGTACATGCGTTCTTCGACGTCAATAGTCAGCGGGAAGAAGTCGAAGTGGTCCTTCGGCGACTTGCTGGCCGTGGTGGCCGACAGCAGCATGGTCTCGTCGTCGAGGTAGGCGACGACGGCGCCGGCGGCCTGCTTGGCAAGCCGACCGGTTTCGAAACGGATGGTGCGGGTGCCGAAGCTCCCGTTGTCAATGGTGGCGGTTGCTTCAAACACGCCTTCGTCAATTTCAGCTACAGACATATTCGTCCGTGCAGCCTCTCTGGATTTGTTCAGCTATTTGCGCAGGCACGCACAACCCGGAGGGGTGCCAGGACGAACCCGGAGGACCCTGGAAAGACGCAGAATCTGGATGCGGCGACGGCCGTCGATCGAAGCTGCCGACCTACCCCCGAATTGGGGGGTTCGGCAGCCACTACCGAAGACCGCGCGATACAGACTTGTCTTCCTTGAAGTCCTGTTGTGCCTCGCTGGGACGGTGCGCGCGGATTGCGCACGCCGCACCAGGCTCGGGCCGATGGGCCCAGAACGACCTTGACTCTACACGCCGACCTGGCGATTCCCTACCGCCCGGCCGACGATGCGGGCCGAAGTCGGCCCGCTGAGGAGCCGGGCCATCAACCACGCCCGGCCGACGATGCCAGCCGCCTCGCGACCGGGAAACAAGCAGGGTCAGCGGCGCAGGCCGAGCCGCTCGATCAACGAGCGGTAGCGCGCCACGTCGACCTGGGCGATGTACTTGAGCAGCCGACGGCGACGACCGACCAGCAGCAGCAGGCCGCGCCGCGAGTGGTGATCGTGCTTGTGCTTCTTGAGGTGCTCGGTCAGGTCAGCGATCCGCTTGGTCAGCATGGCGACCTGCGCCTCAGGCGAACCGGTGTCCGTCGCATGCAGGCCGTAGGAGCCTAGGATTTCTTTTTTCTGCTCGACGGTAAGCGCCACGAAATATCTCCATCAATAGGTCCGCGATCATTGAGCTGAAGTGCGGCCGCCGCGAACTGCAGCACGCGCTGTGTCGCCCGGAAGTCTAACAGCGGCCCGTCCCAGGCCTGAATCTGCTGGTCAAGCCGGTCTCAGATGGCCTGAAGAAGGGTTCGCGCGCGGTCCGTGTCATTGCGCATCGCGTCGACCAGATCGCCCACCGAGCCGAACTTCTCCTGCCCGCGGATACGCGCAACGAAGTCCAGCGCCACGTGCTGCCCGTACAGGTCGGCGGCGGTGTCGAGGACGAAAGCTTCGACCGTGCGGGTCCGTCCGGAGAAGGTCGGGTTGGTCCCCACCGACACCGCGGCCTGGTAGCGCTCGCCCGGCACCACGCTGCCGGTCACCGGGCCGTGGCCCAGGACGGTGAACCAGGCGGCATACACCCCGTCGGCCGGGATGGCCGAGTGCATTGGCGGTGCCACGTTCGCGGTGGGAAAACCCATCTCGGTCCCCCGCCCGTCACCGCGCACGACCACGCCTTCAACCCGGTGCGGACGCCCCAGCGCCTCGGCCGCCGCAACGACGTCGCCGGCGTCGACACAGGACCGGATGTACGTCGACGAGAAAGTCACGGTCTCGGTGTCACGGTGTGCTGAATGTTCTGCGACCAGCGACATCGCCTCCACCGCGAACCCGAGTCGCGCACCGGCGCTGCGCAGAGTCTCTACCGTGCCGGCGGCCTTCTTGCCGAAGGTGAAGTTCTCCCCGACGACGACTTCCACCACGTGTAGGTCCTCGACGAGGAGTTCGTGGACGTAACGCTCCGGCGTGAGCTTCATGAAAGCAGAGGTGAAGGGCATGACCAGGAAAACGTCGATGCCGAATTCCTCGGCCAACTCGGCGCGCCGGGTCAGAGTCGTCAATTGAGCCGGATGACTGCCGGGGTGCACCACTTCCATCGGATGTGGGTCGAACGTCATCAAAACGGTCGGCACTCCGCGCGCACGACCCGACTTGACCGCGTGTTCGATCAGCTC
>CBAAAS010000405.1:0-3930 GCA_964658855.1 uncultured Mycobacterium sp. | reverse complement strand
ACCTCCCGATTACCCCACCGATCCAACCGGGCACGCTCCACCTCATCCAACAAATCCACCGCCGACAGTCGGCGGTCCGGGTCAGAGGTGAGCGTCACCAACGTCCGCTCCAACCGCCCGACGAGCGCCGCGACGGTGTCGGTGTCGAAGACGTCGGTGCGGAACTCCACCATCACGTCGAACCCGGCAGGTCCCCCGTCCTCGTCCCAGCGCTCCCCCAGCGAGAACGCCAGATCCATTCGCGCGGTGCGGGTGTCCACCGGTATCGGCGTCACCTGCAGGTCGCCCAGGGCCAGACCCGCGGCGTCGCTCTCCTGCCAGGAAAAGTTCTGCCAGCCCAACAAGACCTGTACCAGCGGGTGATGAGTCAGACTGCGGGCCGGGTTGAGCCGGTCGACCAGCATCTCGAACGGCACGTCCTGATGCTCGTAAGCGGAGAGGCTGCGTGCCCGTACCTGGCCCAGCAACTCGACGAAGGTCGGGTCGTCGGCCACGTCGACGCGGAGCACCAAGGTGTTGACGAAGAAGCCGACCAACTCATCCAACGCGGCGTCGCGCCGTCCGGCGATCGGGAATCCCACAGCCACATCGGAACTCGCGCTGATCTTGGACAGCAGCGCGGCAAACGCAGCCTGGATCACCATGAAGCTGGTCGCCTTGTGTTCCCGGGCCACGCGACGCACCTGTTGCTGCAGCGCCGTCGGCCACGTCATGGTCACACGTGCGCCCCGGTGGTCCGCGACCGGCGGGTAGGGCCGATCGGTCGGCAGCTGCAGCCTTTCGGGCAGCCCGGCCAAGGCGTGTTCCCAGTAGTTCAGCTGCTCGGCGATCGGACCGCCGCTGTCGTCGAGATCCCCGAATTGCTTGCGCTGCCAGAGCGTGAAGTCGGCGTACTGCACCGGCAACGGCGCCCAGTCGGGGGCTTGGCCCACACATCGGCTGGCATACGCCAGCCCCAGGTCGCGCACCAGCGGGGTGATCGACCACCCATCGGCGGCGATGTGGTGCACGACGGCAACCAGTATGTGTTCGGTGTCGGTGACGCGGAAAAGGGTTGCATGGAAAGGGATGTGGCTTGCCAAATCGAAGGTGTGGCGCGCGGCCGCGCCGACGGCGCCATCCAGCCTGCTCCCCGACCACCCGGCGGCATCGATGACGTCCCAACCGAATTCGGCCCGCTCGACCGGTACGACCACTTGCTGAGGTATGCCGTCAGGTGCGGCGAACAGTGTGCGAAGGCTTTCGTGGCGATCGATCACATCGGTCAGTGCGGCGCCCAGCGCGTCGGTCTCGATTCGCCCGCGCAGCCGAAGCGCGACGGCCATGTTGTAAATCGGAGATGGTCCTTGCAGCTGGTCGAAGAACCACAACCGGTTCTGCGCGAACGACAATGGAACCGTTTCGGGTCGCCGGCCGGCGATCAGGGGCTCGAGCCGTCGTGCATCCCCGCCGATGCGGGGGGCCAACAGAGCTACCGTCGGAGCTTCGAACACCGTGCGGACCGACAGATCCGCATTCAGGCTGGCGTTGACGGCGCCGATCAGGCGCATCGCCGACAGCGAGTCGCCGCCCAGATCGAAGAACGAGTCGTCGACCCCGACCCGCTGCAGCCCCAATACCTGGGCATAAATGTCGGCCAGGATCTCCTCGACCGCGCCGACTGGTGCGCGGTAGTGGTCACCCTCCTGATATTCCGGAGCCGGCAGTGACTTTCGGTCCAACTTCCCTGAAGTGGTCAGCGGCATCTCGTCGAGTACGACAATGTGTGGCGGGACCATGTAGTCGGGCAGCCACGCTCCCAGCCGCTGGCGCACCGCGCTGATCTTGGTGTTGCTCTGCGGATCGTTGGCGTGGGTGGCGGACTGATGTGTCTCGTCGGGCGCCAGGTAGAGATCGGTCAGCGCCGGATCATCCGCAGAACCGGCCCGGTCGACGAAAATCGCGTCCACAGTGCCGGGTTGCGCGCCCCAGGTGACGGCGACGCGATAGCCGGTCGCTTCTCCGACACGATGGAGTTGTTCGGGTGCGAGCGCGGGGTTTTCGCTATCCGGGGTCGCCGGTGCGATTGCGTCGGTCAGCGGAAGCCCGGCGACGAGGGCGTGCTCGAGCTCAAGATCGACGAGCACTCCGCTGTGGGGAATCCCGGTGATGCGGACAGCGTCGGGGCGCTCGGATGTCAACCGGGTGTGCAAGCCGGTAACGCCGGCGCAGTGAGCCCACGTCCAGATGGGCGCGGCGGCCAACGAGCGCACCGCTGCGGGTGTCTTGTAAATCGTCACGTCGTAGCGGTAGCGGTTCAATTCGTTGTCGGCGAATCCGCGCTTGACTTGAACCTCGACCCCGGCTGCCGACACTCGCTGCGCTGCCAGTGTCGTGAAAAATTCTGGGGCCAAGAGTAATTCGGGTTCGCCTAACACGGCGTGGTGAACCCGTTCGCGGATTACCGCAGCATCGGTGGTGACGCCACCGCGAGCGAGTGCAATCGCGGATTGGAACGTGGCCTGCAGAGTGTTGTTTCGGACGTCGCCGATGAACAATGCCCCGCCCGGAGCGAGCAGCTCCAGGGCGTTATCGATGACTTCGGCCAGGTATCCGGCGTTGGGAAAGTACTGGACCACCGAGTTGACGATGATCGTGTCGAACTCGCCGCGCGGAAGTCCGTCGACCACGTGCGCCGGGCGGGCCAGCAACTCGACCCGATCGCGCCACGGTATCTGCAACTTTTCCAGGGAGTGGCCGAGCGCTTCGATCGCCGCCGGCGAAATATCCGTCGCGACATAGCTTTCACAGTGCGGCGCGATCTGTGACAACACCAGACCGGAACCCGCACCGATCTCCAGCACCCGCCGCGGCCGCAGCGCCATGATGCGATCCACCGTGGCGGCACGCCACTCCACCATTTCCCGCAGCGGGATCGGCTCTCCGGTGTAGCTGCTGTTCCAGCCGCGGAAATCCATCCCGAACCCGGATGTCTCCAGCTGCGCGCCGTACAGCTCGTCGTAGATGTGTTGCCAATCGCCGACGATTTCCGCGTCCTGATCGGCGTCTCGATTCGCGTCCGTGGCGTGCTCGAGGGTGATGTAAGCAACCAGCTGGGCACCGGCGGTGCCGTGATGCACTGCGGCAGCAGCTTGGCTGACCTGCGGGCAAGCCAGCAGTGCGTTCTCGATCTCGCCCAATTCGATCCGCTGGCCGCGCAGTTTGATCTGGGTGTCGGCGCGGCCCAGATAATCGAGCGTGCCGGCCGCGGTCCAGCGCGCCAGGTCGCCGGTGCGATACATCCGTGCGCCCGCTTCGCTTGGGGCGCAATAAGGATCGGCCAGGAACCGCTCGGCGGTCATCGCCACCCGACCCACGTAACCGTGGGCCAACGCCGGTCCGGCCAGATACAACTCGCCCGCCACGCCGACGGGCGCCGGGTTCAGCCGGGCATCGAGCACCAGGGTCCGGACGCCCGGGATCGGGGCGCCGATGGTGACCGGCTCTCCGGTCGACAGCGGTGTGCCGGTGGCCCAGATGGTGGCCTCGGATGGTCCGTACGCGTTGAACATCTGCCGGCCGGGCGACCACGTCTGCACCAACTGCTCCGTGCAGGCCTCCCCGCCGGTGATCAGCGTGGTCAGCCCGTCCAGGCGCGCTCGATCCAGCGAGGCGACCACCGTCGGCGTCAGCAGCGTCGCGCTGACCTGCTGGCGCTGCAGCAATGCGGTCAACGCTTCACCGGCGTAGACGTCTGGAGGCGCGACGACCAACGCTGCTCCGGGACCCGTGGCCATCAACATCTCGAACAGCGAGGCGTCGAAGGTGGGCGAGGCCACCATCAGCACGCGCGCATCCGCGCTCAGGCCGTACATCGCGTGTTGCGCCGCGGCCGCGCCCAGCAGACCGGCGTGGCTGACCGCGACCCCCTTGGGGGCACCGATAGACCCC
>CBAAAS010000404.1:0-3934 GCA_964658855.1 uncultured Mycobacterium sp. | reverse complement strand
GCCGCGACGGTGAACAGCCCGATCAGGCGATGCTCGTAAACGGTGCCGTCGACGTTCTCACGGACCGCGAACACGTACGGGTACGCACCGAAGCGCAAATAACTCGCCACGTCGGTCTGCGCGAGCGCCAGCAGTTCGTTGTCCAAAGTCAGCCGCGGGCGAGATCCTTTGCGCCGCCGCAACACTCCGAGGCTGGCCGTCGCCGCGTCACCCGACACCCGGCCGTCGCGCACCGGGCAGCGTTGATATCCCAGCAGCGTGAAATGTCCGGCGGCCAGCCACCGCAGCAACGTGGCGACGTCGGTGTTGTCTTCGCCCGGGTAGTGGCCATCGGAGTTGGATTCGACATCGTTGGCCAGGCCGTCGAGCACGGCGATCATCGCCGTCGAATCCGCCGCGACCGTGCGCAGGTCGGCCAGGACGCCCGGCAGCACGCGCTCGGCCTCGTGCAGCGCGTTGCGGTCCACCGACGGTGACAGTTGGACGTGCAGCCAGGTCTCGTCGATCCCCTCGCCGCCGGATTCCTTCGGGCCTACGGCGAGCAGGTCGCCGGTGTTGTCCCGGCGCACGTGGAAGACCGGGTTCATGATCGCGGCGTAAGACACTCCGAGTCGATGCAGCAGCACGGTCACCGAATCCATCAGCATTGCGCCGTCGTCGGTGACCACCTGGAGCGCGGGACCGAAGCCGCCCGGATCGTCGGGCGGGTACACAGCGACCAGGCTCTCCCCCGCCGGTCGGTGCGAGCCCAGCCGGTAATGCGACTGCAGAAGTGCCGGCGTCACCGAGGGAGTCGGAATCGACTCCGCTGCCGACGCAGTGCCGGCCTCGCCTTCGTGCGGGCCTTGATAGCTGTCGGAGTAGGCATTCGAGATCCACTCGGGAATGTCGTTGCCGTCAGTGAACTTAGTCCAGTCACGAGCATCAACCGTCATGCCGACCGCTCCTCAGCACGCATACCAACGCTGGCATGCCTGACACTAGTCGCGCGTGAGCCTTCGGTGAGTCAGCCGGTGCGGACGCGCCGCATCGGCTCCGAGGCGCTCGATCTTGTTCTCCTCGTAGGCGCCGAAGTTGCCCTCGAACCAGAACCACTTGGCTTCGTGATCGCCGTCGCCCTCCCACGCCAGGATGTGGGTGCAGGTCCGGTCGAGGAACCAGCGGTCGTGGGAGATCACCACCGCGCAGCCGGGGAAGTTCTCCAGCGCGTTCTCCAGCGAGCTGAGCGTCTCGACGTCGAGGTCGTTGGTCGGCTCGTCGAGCAGGATCAGGTTGCCGCCCTCTTTGAGGGTGAGCGCCAGGTTGAGCCTGTTGCGTTCACCGCCGGAGAGCACGCCGGCCGGTTTCTGCTGGTCGGGGCCCTTGAAACCGAACGCCGACACGTAGGCCCGCGATGGGATCTCGTTCTGCCCGACCTGGATGTAGTCCAGCCCATCGGAGACGGTCTGCCAGACGTTCTTCTTCGGGTCGAGCCCGCCGCGTGACTGGTCGACGTAGCTCAGCTTCACGGTTTCGCCGACCTTGACGACGCCGCTGTCCGGCTGTTCGAGCCCGACGATGGTCTTGAACAGCGTGGTCTTACCCACACCGTTGGGACCGATGACGCCGACGATGCCGTTGCGGGGCAGCGTGAACGACAGATCCTTGATCAGCGTGCGACCTTCGAAGCCCTTGTCGAGGTGGTCGACCTCGACCACCAGGTTGCCCAGCCTCGGACCGGTCGGGATCTGGATCTCTTCGAAGTCGAGCTTGCGTGTCTTCTCGGCCTCGGCCGCCATCTCCTCGTAGCGCTGCAGACGAGCCTTGCTCTTGGCCTGCCGGGCCTTGGCGCCGGACCGGACCCAGGCCAGCTCCTCGGTGAGCCGCTTCTGCAGTTTGACGTCCTTGCGGCCCTGCACCGAGATCCGCTCGGCCTTCTTCTCCAGGTAGGTGGAGTAGTTGCCCTCGTAGGGATAGGCGCGGCCGCGGTCGATCTCCAAGATCCACTGGGCCACGTTGTCGAGGAAATAGCGGTCGTGGGTGACCGCCAGAACCGCGCCCTCGTAGGCGGCCAGGTGCTGCTCGAGCCACTGCACACTCTCGGCGTCGAGGTGGTTGGTCGGCTCGTCGAGCAGCAGCAGGTCCGGCTTGGACAGCAGCAGCTTGCACAGCGCCACCCGGCGCCGCTCACCGCCGGACAGGTGCGTGACCGGCTCGTCGGGCGGCGGGCAACGCAACGCGTCCATCGCCTGCTCGAGCTGCGAGTCGAGATCCCATGCGTTGGCGTGGTCGAGCTCTTCCTGCAGCCCGCCCATCTCCTCCATCAACTCGTCGGAGTAGTCGGTGGCCATCAGCTCGGCGACTTCGTTGAAGCGGTCGAGCTTGACTTTGATCTCGCCGAGCCCCTCCTCGACGTTGCCGCGAACAGTCTTCTCCTCGTTCAGCGGTGGTTCCTGCTGCAGGATGCCGACCGTCGCGCCGGGGGCCAGGAAGGCTTCGCCGTTGTTGGCGTTGTCCAATCCGGCCATGATCCGCAAGACGCTCGACTTACCCGCCCCGTTGGGGCCGACGACACCGATCTTGGCGCCCGGATAGAAGCTCAAGGTGACGTCGTCGAGGATGACTTTGTCGCCGTGCGCCTTGCGGACCTTTTTCATCGTGTAGATGAACTCAGCCATGCGGCGGTGTTGCCTTTCTGATTGCGGGGTGATGCTCGCGCCCCATCCTAGGCAACTTGTCCGGCTTCCCTCACGCCGCTACGCGGCATGCATCGTCACCGGACGGGCATTTTGTCCCGCTCCGCCGCGAGCGCGCAGCTAAGCCGATAGGGCCAGCGGCGCCTCTGCAGCGGAATCGTCGTCCGCACTGTCCGGCTCTTTCGTCTCCTCGGCCTCGGCCGCCGCGGTCGCAGCGCCGGACGAGACGGTCTTCTCGACGCGGGCGATACAGCGGGACAGATCGGGGCCGACCGCGATCGCGCGCATCTCCAGAGTCGACCGCTGATTGCCGTCGCGGTCCTCGTATTCGCTGGTGTAGAGGTGCCCGGACACGATCACCGGCGAGCCCTTACCGAGCGAAGCGCCGACGCCGGAGACCAGTCGGCCCCAGCAGTTGACGGTGACGAACAGCGAGTTGCCGGGCTCCCAGTTGCCATCGGTGGCACGGCGCCGGGAATTGCTGGCGACCCGGAACTTCAGTACCTCCTGGTCACCGACTCGGCGGCGCTTCAGGTCGTTGACCACGTTTCCGACCACGGTCACTGGCGTTTCGAACATTTCTTGTTCCCCTTTTCTCCTATCGCACCGCAATCGGTGCTGCATGCCCGCCATTCAGCTCTGAGGGGCCGACGCCTGCCCGCTCGGCGCGGCTGCCTCAGACGGTGTTGGGGATAGAGGTGCGACTGTGGACAAGCGCGGCCGGGCGCGAAGCAGCACCCATGGTCGTGGCTCGGCGAGAATTGCAGCCCTGACTTCTGGTTGGCGAGAACTTAGCGGTGTTAGCGCCGCCCCGACTTGTCCCCGCGGGCCAGCCCGGCGAGCATCGCGTTGTATGCCACCAGCTCGGCGTCATCGTCGCGGTCGGCGGCACGATCGAGTCGAACGGCGGTCCGCCGGTCGCTGCGCGACCATTGCATCAGAAGCGCGATCATCACGAGCGCCAGCGGTATTTCTCCGGCAGCCCAAGCCATTCCGCCGCCGAGCCGCTGGTCACCCATCAGATCGGTATGCCAGCTCAGGTGTAGCGATCGGTAGAAGCTCCCGCCGAGCACTTTGTCCATGCTCATCAGGATGATCGCGAAGAAGGCGTGCAGAGGAAGCGACGCGAAGACGACGGCCACCTTCGCGATCGGCGGGATCGGCCGCGGCGTCGGGTCTACTCCGATGACGACCCAGTAGAACAGGTAGCCGCTGGCCAGGAAGTGCACGTTCATGATGACGTGGCCGATGTGGCTGCC
>CBAAAS010000403.1:0-3938 GCA_964658855.1 uncultured Mycobacterium sp. | reverse complement strand
GGTCCGCGACGCGATCGGCATCCTGCGCGAGTACGGAGTGTCGCAGATGCCCGTCGTCGGCGCCGAGCCGCCGGTGATGGCCGGCGAGGTGGCCGGCAGTGTCTCGGAGCGCGAACTGCTTTCGGCGGTTTTCGAGGGCCGCGCCAAGCTCGCCGACGCCGTGGGCACCCACATGAGCCCGCCGTTGCCGATCATCGGCGCCGGCGAACAAGTCAGCTCGTTGGCCAAGACGCTGCGGGATCTGGATGCCGTGATGGTGGTCGAGGAGGGCAAGCCGGTCGGCGTCATCACCCGGTATGACTTGCTGGGCTTCCTGTCCGACGGCGCGTTGCGTAAGTAGAGAAAGCCGCTGATGACCGAACAACCCCCGTCCTCGTTTCCGCCACCTCCGCCGCCGGGGGGCGGTAACTATCCACCGCCACCTCCGCCGTCGGGCGGATACGTTCCGCCGCCGCCCGGACCGGTTGTGCGCGGGCTGGCGCGTGAGGAATTCACGCCGTGGCTCAGTCGCGTCTTGGCCTACGTCATCGACCACCTGCCCCTGGTGCTGATCACGGGGGTCGGCTGGCTGGTGCTGAACAACAGCACCACCTCGGCCTGTGACGTGACCCCGAGCTCCGGCGAACAGATCTGTTTCATCGGCCCTTCGACGGTTGGCCTCACCGTGATGTGGATTGCGGTGCTGGTCGCGCTGGGCTACTTCGTCTGGAACCTCGGCTACCGCCAGGGAACCACCGGATCCAGCATCGGCAAGTCGGTGCTGGGGTTCCGGGTCGTCAGCGAGAACACCGGGGAGCCGATCGGGTTCGGCCTGTCGATACTGCGCGAGTTCGCCCACGCGGTCGATGCGGCCATCTTCTACGTCGGCTACCTGTTCCCGCTCTGGGATGCCAAGCGCCAAACGCTGGCCGACAAGATGCTGGCCACCGTGTGCCTGCCGCTGAACCCGACGAAAGCTGCTTGACCGGGAACGTCGGTTTACGGCCAGGTCTCGATCCGACAGTTCGTGAATGTCCCGGGGTCGCAAATAAGCCCCGTCACCGGTGCCGGCGGCGGTGGCGGCGCGTCGCCCTCAAGAATTGTCCGGGCAACGTTGCCCCCACCGCCGACGCGCCAATAGGTGTGGCACACGTTCTCGTCCCAGCGGACCGGGTCGTACTTCAGGTTGCCGGTTTGCACCACAGGATCTCCGGGGCACCAATGGCACGGGCCTTCAGGGGTGGCCTCAGGGCAGCCGGGAAACGCGCTCGCGGCGGCGGGGCCGACCTCCATCCCCGCGACACCGCCCCACAGCAATGCCGTTGTCGCCAGCCCCACAAACAATCGCCTCATGCCGCCCCATTCTGCTGGCCTGCAGGCTCCCCGCGCGTGGGGCGAATTCCCTATCTTTACGACGTCCGCCGCGGCCGGGCGAACCCGCCGCGATGACTAGGCTTGTCGTCGATGAGCGACCAAGAACACTTCGCCAAAGCCGGCCTGGCCACCAAGGCCATTCACGCCGGCTACCGACCCGATCCGGCGACCGGTGCGGTGAACGCCCCGATCTACGCCAGCAGCACCTTCGCCCAGGACGGCGTCGGCGGTCTGCGGGGCGGGTTCGAGTACGCCCGCACCGGCAACCCGACCAGAGCAGCGCTGGAAGCTGCGCTGGCCGCCGTCGAGGACGGTAGCTTCGGCCGCGCGTTCAGCTCCGGCATGGCGGCCAGCGACTGTGTGCTGCGCGCGGTGCTGCGTCCCGGTGATCACGTGGTGATCCCCGACGACGCCTACGGCGGCACCTTCCGGCTCATCGACAAGGTGTTCACCCAATGGGGTGTTGCGCACACCCCGGTCGCGTTGTCCGATCTCGACGCGGTGAACGCGGCGGTGACGCCGCAGACCCGGCTGATCTGGGTGGAGACGCCCACCAATCCGCTGCTGTCGATCGCCGACATCGCCGGGATCGCCAGAATCGGCACGGATCACGGCGTAAAAGTGTTGGTGGACAACACTTTTGCCTCGCCGGCGCTGCAGCAGCCGCTGACGCTGGGTGCCGACATCGTGCTGCACTCGACGACGAAGTACATCGGCGGGCATTCCGACGTGGTGGGCGGGGCGCTGGTCACCAACGACGAGGAGTTGGACGCGGCGTTCGGTTTCCTGCAGAACGGCGCCGGCGCGGTGCCGGGCCCGTTCGACGCCTACCTGACCATGCGCGGGCTCAAGACGCTGGTGCTGCGGATGCAGCGGCACAGCGAAAACGGCGCTGCGGTAGCGCAATTCCTCGCTGAACACCCGTCGGTGGACGTGGTGCTGTATCCGGGCCTACCGAGTCACCCAGGTCACCAGGTCGCCGCGCGGCAGATGCACGGTTTCGGCGGCATGGTGTCGGTGCGGATGAAGGGTGGACGCGCCGCCGCGCAGGCGTTGTGCGCCGACACCAAGGTGTTCATCCTCGCGGAGTCCCTCGGTGGGGTGGAGTCGTTGATCGAGCACCCAGGCGCGATGACGCATGCCTCGACGGCCGGTTCCCAGTTGGAAGTTCCCGACGACCTGGTGCGGCTGTCGGTCGGCATCGAGGACATCGCCGACCTGATCGCCGATCTCGAGCAAGCGCTGGGCTAGCAGCGCCCAGCATCACCGGGCTCCGATGATCAGGAGTGGTAGGGCTCCGCGCTGACCAGCGTGACCTTGACGGTGCTGCCGTTGGGCACGGTGTAGCTGCGGGTCTCGCCCTCTTTGGCGTCGATCAGGGCCCCGCCCAGCGGTGAGGCCGGCGAGTACACCTCGAGCTTGCCGTCGTGGACGGCCTGCTCGCGGGTGCCGATCAGGAATGTCTCGCTGTCGGCCTTGTCGCCGTCGTAGTAGACCTTGACCACCGAACCGGGCAGCGCGACGCCGGACTGCTTCGGTGCCTCGCCGACCTTCGCGTTGTTCAGCAGGTCCTGCAGCTGACGAATGCGGGCCTCCTGCTGGCCCTGGTCTTCGCGGGCCGCGTGGTAGCCGCCGTTCTCGCGCAGATCGCCCTCTTCGCGCCGGTCGTTGATTTCGGCGGCGATGACCGGACGATTCGCGATCAGCTGATCGAGCTCGGCCTTGAGTCGATCGTGTGACTCCTGGGTCAACCAGGTCACCTGGGTGTCCGTCATCTCGTCGTGCTCCTCGTAGTGTCGGGTGGGCGGTATACCGCCTCGTCAGGCTGTCGGTCGTGCTGCCGGGCGATCCCACCACGGGTACTGCCGACCTCAGTAGTCGGGTAGACCCCCAAGGCGGCCCACAGGGCCGCTAATGCAGCAATACACGGTCCCAGCCGGAACCGTGCATCCGACCAGCTTACCATCGCCGCAACCGTCGACAAGGACATTTACGCAGTTCGGCGTTTGTCGCCGGTGTTTGCCAGACCGGACTTTGTCAGGGCGCACGTAGGTAGCTGGGCACATCCGTGCCGCAGCCGTAGATGTCGCCCACGACGGCCGGCTTGCTCGATTTGAGCACCGTCGTCACCTGCACGGTCTTCTGCGCTGAGGGGATAACCAGCACCTCGCGCCGGCCGGTTTCGCTGCCGTCTTTGGCGCGCACCCGCACGATGCAATCGACCGGGCGGGACGGGTCTTTTCGCGTCACGCTGATCGTTACCGACACGGTCTGGCTGTCGATCAGTTGGTAGCCGGCCAGCGTCCCTTCGACGTCGCCGCGGCCCAACCGCTGATAGACGATAGCGGCGAGAATGACACCGACGACGGCGACCACAGCGGCGAGGATGGTGGCCCGGCGTCGCGACGGCCGCAGCGGGCGGCCGCGCCCGTAACGGGTCTGCGGTGGCAAAGGAGAAGTTTCGGTCATGATGTGTGGTCGGTGCCGGGTGATCAGGCGGCGTCCAGGATGGAACTATAGGCCTACAGACAGCAGCACACAGTCAGGGAGCACGTGAGCGAACTGCGGTTGATGGCGGTGCACGC
>CBAAAS010000402.1:0-3946 GCA_964658855.1 uncultured Mycobacterium sp. | reverse complement strand
TACGACCAGCGCCCACACGGGCGCGTCCGGTCCCAATTTGGAGCGTGACCAATTTTGGTCGCGAACCAGGCTGCGTGAGGGTGACACACCCGACCGCGGGGGCCGGTGGACCAAGACAGGTAAACAGCGGCGCAACAACCGGGCGCGCGGCTTGATCGGCCAGACCGATCGAGCTATGGCGCCCGGCAGGAAACCGGGTCTCGACCTGGAGAGTGAGGAAGCGTGGCGGGACAGAAGATCCGCATCAGGCTCAAGGCCTACGACCACGAGGCCATTGACGCTTCGGCGCGCAAGATCGTCGAGACGGTTGTCCGAACGGGCGCCAGCGTTGTGGGCCCGGTGCCGTTGCCCACTGAGAAGAACGTGTACTGCGTTATTCGCTCACCGCACAAGTACAAAGACTCGCGGGAGCACTTCGAGATGCGCACTCACAAGCGCCTGATCGACATCCTTGACCCCACCCCGAAAACCGTTGACGCGCTGATGCGCATCGATCTGCCTGCCAGCGTCGACGTCAACATCCAGTAGGAGAGCTGCGAGTAATGGCGAGAAAGGGCATCCTGGGCACCAAGCTCGGTATGACGCAGGTGTTCGATGAGAACAACCGCGTCGTCCCGGTGACGGTGGTCCAAGCCGGGCCGAACGTGGTGACGCGTATCCGTACTCCGGAAGTTGACGGGTACAGCGCGGTGCAGTTGGCCTACGGCGAGATCAGTCCCCGCAAGATCAACAAGCCGCTGGCGGGTCAGTACGCCGCCGCCGGGGTCAACCCGCGCCGGCATCTGGCCGAGTTCCGTCTCGACGACGAGGCCGCCGCGGCCGACTATCAGGTCGGTCAAGAGCTGACGGCTGAAATCTTCGCTGCCGGAAACTATGTCGACGTGACCGGTACCTCGAAGGGCAAGGGCTTCGCGGGAACCATGAAGCGTCACGGCTTCAAGGGTCAAGGCGCCAGCCACGGTGCGCAGGCGGTTCACCGCCGTCCGGGTTCCATCGGTGGTTGCGCCACTCCGGCTCGCGTGTTCAAGGGCACCCGGATGTCCGGACGGATGGGCCACGACCGGGTGACCACGCAGAACCTGTTGGTGCACTTGGTCGATGCCGAGAACGGCGTCCTGCTGATCAAAGGCGCAGTGCCTGGCATCACCGGTGGACTCGTCGTGGTTCGCAGCGCGATCAAACGAGGTGAGAAGTAATGGCTACTGAGCAGGCTGGAAAAGCCCTCAAGATCGACGTCAGGACGCCTGCCGGCAAAACCGAAGGCTCCGTTGAGCTGCCGGCCGAGCTGTTCGACGCACCCGCGAACATCGCACTGTTGCACCAGGTGGTCACAGCTCAGCTGGCCGCGAAGCGCCAGGGCACGCACTCGACCAAGACTCGTGGCGAGGTCCGCGGTGGTGGCCGCAAGCCGTACCGGCAGAAGGGCACTGGCCGCGCACGGCAGGGCTCGACACGTGCGCCGCAGTTCACCGGCGGTGGTGTCGTGCATGGTCCCCAGCCTCGCGACTACAGCCAGCGCACCCCGAAGAAGATGATCGCCGCCGCACTGCGCGGCGCGTTGTCGGACCGGGCCCGCAACGGCCGTATCCACGCGATCACCGAAGTGGTGTCGGGGCAGACGCCGTCGACCAAGAGCGCCAAGGCTTTTCTGGCTTCGCTGACCGACCGCAAGCAGGTGCTGGTGGTCATCGGACGGAGCGATGAGGCCGGCCTCAAGAGCGCGCGCAACCTTCCCGGTGTGCACATCATCTCGCCGGACCAGCTCAACACCTACGACGTGCTGCACGCCGACGACGTGGTGTTCTCGGTGGAGGCGCTCAACGCCTTCATCGCGTCGAACACGCGAAGCCACTCGAACGACTCAGAGGAGGTTTCGGCCTGATGGCGACCGTCACTGACCCACGCGACATCATCCTGGCCCCGGTCATCTCGGAGAAGTCCTACAGCCTGATCGATGACAACGTCTACACGTTCCTGGTGCACCCTGACTCGAACAAGACGCAGATCAAGATCGCGGTCGAGAAGATCTTTTCGGTCAAGGTGTCCGCGGTAAACACCGCGAACCGCCAGGGCAAGCGCAAGCGCACCCGGAGCGGGTACGGACAACGCAAGAGCACCAAGCGCGCCATCGTGACGTTGGCGCCCGGCAGCAAGCCGATCGAACTGTTCGGCGCACCGGCGTAGCCGAGATAGAGAGACTTAACAGACATGGGAATTCGCAAGTACAAGCCGACGACTCCGGGTCGCCGCGGTGCCAGCGTCTCCGATTTCGCCGAGATCACTCGTTCCACTCCGGAGAAGTCGCTGATCAAGCCACTGCACGGCAAGGGTGGTCGTAACGCGCACGGTCGCATCACCACCCGCCACAAGGGTGGCGGCCACAAGCGGGCTTACCGGGTGATCGACTTCCGTCGCAACGACAAAGACGGCGTCAACGCGAAGGTCGCACACATCGAGTACGACCCGAACCGCACCGCGAACATCGCGCTGCTGCACTTCTTGGATGGCGAGAAGCGCTACATCATTGCGCCGCAGGGGCTTTCCCAGGGCGACGTGGTGGAGTCGGGCGCCAACGCCGACATCAAGCCGGGCAACAACCTGCCGTTGCGCAACATCCCGGCCGGTACCTTGGTCCACGCTGTAGAGCTGCGGCCTGGCGGTGGGGCCAAGATGGCTCGCTCCGCGGGTGCGAGCATCCAGCTGCTGGGCAAGGAGGGCACCCACGCCTCATTGCGTATGCCCAGCGGTGAGATCCGTCGCGTCGACGTGCGCTGCCGCGCCACCGTCGGCGAGGTGGGCAACGCCGAGCAAGCCAACATCAACTGGGGTAAAGCCGGCCGGATGCGTTGGAAGGGCAAGCGCCCGACCGTCCGTGGTGTCGTGATGAACCCGGTCGACCACCCGCACGGTGGTGGTGAGGGTAAGACGTCCGGTGGTCGTCACCCCGTCAGCCCGTGGGGTAAGCCCGAAGGCCGTACCCGTAAGGGCAACAAGCCCAGCGACAAGCTCATCGTCCGACGCCGGCGCACCGGCAAGAAATCGCGCTAGGAGCAGCCGATGCCACGCAGCCTCAAGAAGGGTCCGTTCGTCGACGACCATCTTCTCAAGAAGGTCGACACGCAGAACGACAAGAACACCAAGCAGGTCATCAAGACCTGGTCCCGCCGTTCGACCATCATTCCCGACTTCATCGGTCACACGTTCGCCGTCCACGACGGCCGCAAGCACGTGCCGGTGTTCGTCACCGAATCGATGGTTGGCCACAAATTGGGTGAGTTCGCACCAACTCGCACCTTCAAGGGACACATCAAAGACGACCGGAAGGCCAAGCGGCGATGAGTACGGCTACTGAATATCCTTCGGCGGCCGCCGTAGCGCGGTTCGTGCATATTTCGCCGACCAAGGCGCGCCGGGTGATCGACCTGGTTCGCGGCAAGTCGGTGGCTGAAGCACTCGACATTTTGCGCTGGGCGCCGCAGGCCGCGAGTGAGCCGGTGGCCAAGGTCATCGCGAGCGCTGCGGCCAACGCGCAGAACAACAATGGGCTCGACCCGGCGACTCTTGTGGTGGCCACGGTCTACGCCGACGGCGGCCCCACCGCCAAGCGGATCCGTCCGCGCGCCCAGGGCCGCGCGTTCCGGATTCGCAAGCGCACCAGCCACATCACTGTTGTGGTGGAGAGCCGGCCGCTCAAGGACGCCCGCGGTTCACAGTCGGCAAGCGCGACCCGCGCACGCCGTGCCCAGGCCAGCAAGGCTGCGGGCACGGCACCCGCCAAGAAGGCGTCCGCCGCCCAGGCCCCGGCCAAGAAGGCATCGGCTGAGAAGGCGCCTGCCAAGAAGGCGGCACCCAAAAAGACAGCTGAAGCAAAGGCACCCGCCGCGAAGTCCAGTGAGACTGAAGCGACTTCGGACGCGAAGGGAGGCTCGCAGTAGTGGGCCAGAAA
>CBAAAS010000401.1:0-3958 GCA_964658855.1 uncultured Mycobacterium sp. | reverse complement strand
GTCGCGCTACGCGCGGGGGTTCCGCCGTTTTATGTGATGGACGTCTGGCTGTCGGCCGCCGAACGTCAGCGCAGTCATGGCGATCTGGTCAACCTGTCAGCGGGCCAGCCGAGCGCCGGCGCTCCCGAGCCGGTGCGCGCGGCCGCCATCGCCGCGCTGAATCGCAACCAGCTCGGCTACACCGTGGCACTGGGCATACCGGAACTGCGCGCGAGTATCGCGGCGTCCTACCTCGACCGGTACGGCGTGCAGGCTGACGTCGACGACGTGGTGGTCACGACGGGATCGTCGGGCGGTTTCCTGCTGGCGTTCTTGTCCTGCTTCGACGTCGGCGACCGGGTTGCGGTCAGCAGCCCCGGCTATCCCTGCTACCGCAACATCCTCACGGCGCTGGGGTGCGAGGTCGTGGTGATCGAGTGCGGGCCCGAGACCCGTTTCCAGCCGACCGCACAGATGTTGGCTGAACTCGATCCGCCGGTGAAGGGCGTGGTGGTGGCCAGCCCGGCCAACCCGACCGGCACGGTCATCCCGCCCGCGGAGCTCGCTGCGATCGCGGCCTGGTGCGACGAATCGGGAGTGCGGCTGATCAGCGATGAGGTGTACCACGGGCTGGTGTACGAGGGCGCCCCACAAACCAGCTGCGCGTGGAGTACATCGCGAAATGCGTTCGTAGTCAACAGCTTTTCCAAGTATTTCGCGATGACGGGGTGGCGGCTGGGCTGGCTGCTGGT
Source organism: uncultured Mycobacterium sp. (assembly GCA_964658855.1). Classification (GTDB taxonomy): domain Bacteria; phylum Actinomycetota; class Actinomycetes; order Mycobacteriales; family Mycobacteriaceae; genus Mycobacterium. The sequence goes on along the minus strand of CBAAAS010000401.1, from coordinate 3,227 downwards.
ACCGGCGGAGCTCCGGCGCGCGGTGGACCGCCTCACCGGCAACTTCACCATCTGCCCACCTGTGCTGTCGCAGCACGCCGCGGTCGAGGCGTTCACGGCGGCGTCAGTTCAGGAAGCCGAGGGGCATCTGCACCAGTACGCCGCCAATCGCGCAACCCTGCTCGATGGTCTGCGGCATATCGGCATCGACCGGCTGGCGCCGACCGACGGTGCGTTCTACGTCTACGCCGATGTCTCTGATTTCACCGCTGATTCGATGGTGTTCTGTTCAAAGTTGTTGGCCGACACCGGGGTAGCGATTGCCCCCGGTATCGACTTCGATCCGGTGCGCGGCGGTTCCTATGTTCGGCTCTCCTTCGCAGGTCCGGGGAACGATATCGAGGAGGCGTTGCGGCGGATCGGGTCTTGGCTGCCGCATCTTGGCTAAATCGAAACTTCTTCGATCCGGGCTTCGAGTGGCGCGCGATCACCGGTTTCAGCCACGTTGATGCCGAACCGGTTGGTCAACGCGTCGACCACGGCTGCGGTATCAGGCAACTCGATTTTCTCCGTCCCGCCGGCGCGGTGGACGGAGAGATGGCGACCCGACAGGTTGCACCGGCCCTCGGCGGTGACCAGCGAGGCCATCAGGTTGGTGACGAAATGCGACGACGGGTGCGTGGAGACATACCAGCTGCCCACCTGTAGGTCGATCGGCGGTGCTGTCCTGGTTGCGAATTCGTACAGCGATTGCCACTCGCCGCGAATTTCGGCCTGCAGCACCAGAATGTCGCCGCGGCTCTGCAGCCGATACGGCTCGTGCGTCGTCTGCTGGGCGCTTCCCGTTTCCAGCCGCAGCGGCGACGTCGGCGTCTGGCCGCCGAAACCCACGTCGACGAGGAACAATTGCGGCGCGCCTCTGGGCGCCACACCCAGCAGCGTGTGCGTCTGCGACGGCACCGGCGAACCTGGCGGCGCTGTCCACACCACCCGGGCGGTGAATCGGCGCACCCCGAAGCCCAACTCCTGCAGCACATGGCCCATCAAGCCGTTGTGCTCGTAGCAGTAGCCACCGCGGCGCCGGTGAACCAGCTTGTCGAACAGTGCCTCTGGACTCAGGTCGTCGACGGGCACACCCAGCATTGGGTCGAGGTTCTCGAACGCAATCGCGTGGGTGTGCGCCGTCACCAGATCCTGCAGGACGTCGAGGGTCGGATCCGCCGCACCGTCGTAGCCGATCCGGGCGAAGTAACCCGTCAGATCCAGCGCCATGTGGGCCATTGTGGACCCCTCGCGGCCGGATCACACTGCGCGGGCCTCCACCAGGCTCAACGGCGACGCGGTCGCCACCAACCGGGTCATCTCAAAACCGGCCTGGCCGAGCAGATTCCGGTACTCGGCGGCAGTGCGCTCGCGGGCCCCCAGGTTCAGCAACATCTCCAGGTCGGCCCATTTGCCGGGGAAGTCGCGGTCGTGGTCGGGGATCACCAACTCCACCAGCAGGATGGTGGCGTGCCGACCTGCGGCAGCATGAACATTGCGCAGGATCTGCACTGCCTTCTCGTCGGGCCAGTCGTGCAGGATGTTCTTCAACACATATGCGTCGCCACCGGCCGGTACGCGGTCGAAAAACGAACCCGTCTCAATCCGAACCCGATCAGCCAACCTGGTGTAGCACAGGATCTTTGACACGGGCGATACCACATTCGGCAGGTCGTACAGGACGCCCGTAACACCCGGGGCAGCGGTCAGGATGGTGGCCAGCAGCAGGCCGTGCCCGCCACCCACATCGACAATCGTCGGATAGCCGCCGAAGTCGTAGCCGGCTGCCACGGAAGCATCGGTCAACCGGGAAATACTGGCCATGGTCCGGTTGAAGAGATCGGCATGCTGGGGATCCTCGGCGAAAAAGTCGAACCCCTCCTTGCCGTGCATCGTCGGCACCACCGATCGTCCGGTGCGGATCGAGTCGGCCAGCAGCGTCCACCGGTCTCGTTGCTCACGCGATCCGTAGAACTGGGCTGCCGCCGACATGGATGCCTCAGAATCCGAACACAGTGTGCGGGCAAGGGAATTCAGCTCGTAGCGACCATCGTGGCGGCGACGGAAGATCCCCCGGCCGATCAATGCCCTCAGCAGCCGGCTCAGCGCGTCGGAATTCGCACCCACGGCTTCGGCCAACTCATCGATGGTCATCGGTCCAGCGGCCAGCGCGTCGGCGACGCCGAGTTCGGCGGCAACCGTGATCGCCTGGGACAGCCAGGTTCCGACGATCATCTCCATCATCGCCGCGGGCGCCGGCATCAACCGCTGGTTGAGTCGATACAGATGATGGCGGAGCCGCTCGACGACCCGGGCCGCCGCGACGGGAGGCACTCTCGCGGTTGTCGCCATCACCGCACCTCAGCAAGGCCCGCGCGACTGATCTCGGCCGAGATGTCGCGGTGACTGACCCAACCGAGAAACCGGGTCAGCACCCACGTCATCACCCGGTCCGACATGAGCGACGCCGGCCGCAGTGCCGCCTCGCTGCGCGACACCTGCTGCATGGTCACCCACGACACCGCTTTGACCTTGCGCCGACGGGTCTTCTCGTACCAGCGCAGAGCGCCGCAGACATCGCTCGAATCCGACAGCGCCTTGCGTAGCACCATCGTGTCCAGCAACGCCTGGTTGGTGCCCTGCGCCAGCGTCGGCGGCATGGTGTGCGCCGCGTCTCCGAGCAACGTCACCGCGCCCACGCCCGCGTCCGGAACGGGGTGCCGATAATGCGGGAAAGGCGACGGAGCCAGATCGTCGTCGGTCAACGTGGCGAGCACTTCGTCGACCAATTCCGACCATCCACTGAAGTGTTGACGGATCATCTCGATCGGCTGTTGCGGCCGCGTAAAGCCCGGTGACCACGGTAAGTCGAACCACCATTGCAGCTCTGTGCCGCCCGCCGGCCACAAGCCGAGGTTTCCGTGCTCGCCGATCATCATTCTCGCCACACTCGGCTCGGCGAGATCGGGCAGTTCGACAAGCCCCTGCCAACTGCACCACCCGGTCGGCTTCGCGGGAGGCGCGCCGACGACCTCGCGAACCACTGAGTGCAGGCCGTCCGCACCGATCAACAGGTCCCCGGTGACAGAGCTGCCGTCCTGCAGGTCGACGCGCACCCCGTCGTCGGTCTGGATCACCGAGACCGCACGGGCCCGGCATTGGATGCGATCGGCGGGGAAGCCGGTGAGCAGCCGCTCCAGCAGGAC
>CBAAAS010000400.1:0-3969 GCA_964658855.1 uncultured Mycobacterium sp. | reverse complement strand
CCCGCCGGAACGAACGTCGTCACCTGGCCGGGCACCAACCACTGGCTGCCCGAACTGTGGACCGATCCACTGAAGTTCGACCCTGCGCGGTTCACCGAGCCGCGGTCCGAGCACAAGCAGCACCGGTATGCGTTCGCGCCGTTCGGCGGTGGCGCCCACAAGTGCATCGGGATGGTGTTCGGCCGGCTGGAAGTCAAGACGATTCTGCATCGACTGCTGCGCCGTTACCGCCTCGAACTCGCCCGGCCCGGATACCAGCCCAAGTGGGACTACGGCGGCATGCCGATCCCGATGGACGGTATGCCGATCGTGCTGCGACGCCTCTAGTCGTTCCCTGCGTACAGCCGATTCGCGCAGGCGACGACCGCCGACAGGGCGGACTGGGTCGGATCCTTCGAGCAGCCCATCGCCCACACGGCCCGACAACCGTCGGTGCCCTGAATGAAAGTCGCGGTCCTGCCGTCTGACGGCAGCTGATGGAATCGCAGCATCTCCACCGCGACCCCGTGTTCGTGGAGCATCGCGGTCAGCGCGGCGACCGGGCCGTTTGCAGTGGCGGACGCGGTCTCGATGCGATCACCGAGCGCCAAGGTGGCGTGGAATTCCCGCGGCCTCAGCCGGGTGGCCGGACGGTCGGCCTCGGCGCATTGCCATTGCCCCAAGCGCAGCGGCCCGGCGCTCGGCGCGTAGGTGGCGACGAAGGTGCTCCACGACATCGTGTCGGCGTCTTCGCGAAGTCCACGCGGAAGCGGAATCCCGTCGAACAAGAGTGTCGACGATTCGGATGGAGCGAGGGTGATTGTCATGTGCCGGTCTTCTCTAACTCTGAAGGAGTGACCGACGGGTAGTAGCTTCCGACCCCACAGCGGGGGGTCGGTCTGGATCAGACCCCGCTGCGGGTGCTGGCTACTACGAGAAGGTGATGCACGATCGCCGAGGCTAGACGCTGATGGCCGGACCGTGCAAGTTCTTTTGTCCCCGGCGAGGTCACAGCCACCAGGACGCCGCGGCGTCTAGGTGACGTCGGACGCGGTGACGGGCCAGGCTGTCGTCGCCGCGAGCGATCGCCTCGACGATGCGCAGGTGAGCGTGTCGGACGTCGACGAGATCGGCGTGGCTCGGGACCGGCTGGTCGGTGCTGGCCCAATACCGGCGAAAGACCTCGACCAGGATCCGCAGGAACAACTCGAGCACGGCATTGCCGGCCAGTTTCGCCAACCCGGCATGAAACAAGAACTCCTCGACTCCGGCCTTGCGCGGATCATCGCAGGCTTGTTCGATCATCAGGCGTTGGCTGTCGAGGAACGCCCGCACCTCGGGTGCGTCGTGGCGTGCGACGACCTTGACGACGTTGTCGATCTCGATGGCGTCGCGAATCAGGGTCAGGTCTTCGCGGCAGGGCTCGCGGTACTGGAGGTACAGCGCGATGGTGTCAATGCTGGCCTGCGCCTGCGGCTCTGCCACCACCAGCCCGCCGCCGGGGCCGCGCCGGGTGGTGGCGACGGCGTGATACTCCAACAGCCGCACCGCTTCCCGAAGCACCGCCCGGCTCACCTGGTAGCGCTCCAGCAGTGCGACCTCGGACCCGAAGACCTCGCCCACCTGCCATCCGCTGCCGGCGATGTCGTCACGGATGGCGGCGGCCAGCACTTCGGCCAGCTTGCCTTGTGGCGCCTCGCGATTGGCGAGATCAGGCCGCCGGCCCCCGCCTCGATGGTGGTCCTGCAGCCACTTCGTCACCGACGCCGCGTGTTGTTCGCTGAGCGTCATCGCGCGCGCCGCGTCGCCCGCGGTGACCGCGGCAACGATGGCTGAGTGATCGCGGTGGCGGCGCTTCATCACCTCGAAGGCTTCGCTGGCGGAATCCAACTGCAAACCTTCGGCGTACCGGACGGTCAACCGGATGAGAATGTCGATAAACAGTTGCAGCACCGGGTTCTTGGATTGTTCTGCCAGTGCGGCGTGGAACTCGTCACTCGGCGCCGCCTGATCGGGCTGGCGGTCTTCCTCGGCGCGCAGCACAGCACGGAGTCGGTCGATACCCGCTTCGTCGATTCGCACCGCGGACCGCGACGCGGCCAGCGGTTCGAAGAGCAGCCGGGCATTGAGCAGGTCGTCGATCGTGATGCCCAGATATTCCAGATAGATGATGATCGCGTGAGTGGCCGGCGCCGCGTCCGGCTCGCAGACCAGCAGGCCACCGTTCGGCCCGCGACGCATGCGAGCGACCCGGTGATGCTCGACGAGTCGAACGGCTTCCCTCAGCACCGATCTGCTGACCTGGTAGCGCTGTTGCAGCGCCTGCTCTGAACCCAGCGACTGCCCGACCGGCCAGCCGCGCCGGATGATGTCTGCCTCGATGCCGCGGGCAATCTGCGAAGCCCGCTTACCGGGCCCTCGCTCGGCGGCCGCACCGGCCCCCGCACGCGCACGCGGGTCACCGCTCAACTGCAGTCCCGCACAACGTGATTCAGCACGTCAGCAACAAGCATCCGGCGATCGGCCCGCCACCGACCGCAGCGACGGCCACCTCTGGCCTCTCGCGTACTTGCCGCTCCCCCGCCTCGCCACGCAACTGCAGGCAGGCTTCGTGTAGGAGCCAGTAACCATGCATGCGTCCGGCCGAAAGCTGGCCGCCGTAGGTGTTCAGGGGCAGCGCACCGTCCAGCGCGATCCGCTCGGCCCCTTCGACGAACGGACCGGCCTCGCCGTCACCGCAGATTCCGAGTGCTTCCAGCCAGGCAAAGGTAAGGAAGGTGAACCCGTCATAAAGTTCCGCGAGATTCAGATCGGCCGGCGTCAGGTCGGTTCGCGACCACATCTGCGCCGCCGCATCGGCAGATGCCATCTTCGGATAGTCGGCGCGGTGGAACCAGCCGCCTGCGCCGTTACTGCCACCGACCGCTTCAACTTTCACGGCCCGGTGTGGACAGTCTTTGGCATAGTCGGCGGCCGACACCACCAGCGCGACAGATCCGTCGATCGGGATGTCGCAATCCAACAACCCGAACGGTGTGGAAACCGGCCGCGCACCCAGGTAGTCCGCCATTGTTATCGGATCCCGAAACACCGCACGGGGGTTCAGCGCAGCGTTGCGTCGGCTGTTGATCGCCAGCCAGCCCAGCTGCTCCTTGGTGGTCCCGTAAAGCTCCATGTGGCGGCGACAGTGCAGCGCAAGCCAGTTTGCCGCGGAATACCCTTGCGCGGCAACCAGATCGCCGACATCGTCCATCGGGCCGACGACCGGCGGCGTCTCGCCTTCCGGTGTGTCGAACATCTTCGCCATCGGTGGGACGGGTGCGTTCTCGTCCGGTTTGACCGGGACTGTGCCGCCGAGCATTTGGATGGTCCGGTAGATGATCACATGCCGCGCATGACCTTCGGAGACCGCACGGCACGCCGAGATCACCGGGTTCATCAAACCGCCGGTACTGAACCCCGTCCCACTGTCGGACGCCTCGATGCCCAGCGCGGCGTTGACCTCGGCGGCGGGCGTGTCACCCAAGGTGGCGATGCCGTCGATATCAGAGGCGGCCAAGCCGGCGTCGTCGATTGCGGTGCGGACCGCTTCCATCGTGAGCTCGAAGCCGGGAATGCCCGTGCGACGGCCGATTCGGGAGATACCGATGCCGGAAATGATCGCGTCTTTTTCGAAGTAGCTCATCTGCGCCGTCCGTTAGACCAACCCGAGGGAATTGAGTGTACTGTATTGCGCGTGTCAACCGAGGCGACGTCGACGCTGCTGATCGAGCACTGCGAGCACTGCGCACACTGGGTCCATCCCGCCGCCGGCACCTGCCGTGAGTGCGGCGCCGCGCTGGTCGCAAAGCCGGTTTCCGGGCAGGGCACCGTCTTCACCTACACGGTCAACCACCACGCGTTCAACCCGGAGATTCCTACGCCCTACGTCATCGCGTTGGTGGAGCTCGCCGAGCAGAACGGGCTGAAAGTCGCTGCCAATATCGTTGA
>CBAAAS010000399.1:0-3979 GCA_964658855.1 uncultured Mycobacterium sp. | reverse complement strand
CGACGTCGCGACCGGGCGCCTTGACGTGAACGTGCCGCCGACTCCCCTGCGGCCGGAATAGACCCCGATAGGCCAACGAGTTCCACCATCCCGTCGCGCCGCAGATGCGATTGATCGTGACAGCCGATCAGTGAGTGCGGAGATTGCCCCTTTTTCCTGCCTGTCCGCCGGCGCATTGTCTAGTCAAGCCGCTCAACGGCTTTCGCAAAGCAACCGCTGAGGAGCACATCATGACGGCACCGACGAAGACCAACCCCGTCGTCTTCATCCACGGCCTGTGGATCCATTCCGCTGCGTGGGCGCCCTGGATCGAGCTGTTCGAAAGCCGCGGCTACAGCGCGTCAGCGCCCGGCTGGCCGGGCGACGGCCCCACGGTCGCCGCTACCCGGGCGAACCCGGATGCGCTCAACGGCATGGGCATCCCGCAGATGGTTGACCACTACGCCCAACTGATCGGCGCACCCGAGGTAAAGCCCGTCGTCGTCGGGCATTCCTTCGGAGGATTAATCGCCCAAGAGCTGTTGGCCAACGGCGTGGTGGCTGCCGCGGTCGCGATCGACCCCGCCGCGATCAAGGGCGTGAAGGCGTTGCCCTTCGCTCAGCTGAAGTCGGCGTTCCCGGTGCTGGGCAACCCCGCCAACCTGCACCGCACGGTGTCACTGACGCCCAAGCAATTTCACTATGCCTTCGGCAACACCCTGACCGAGGAGGAGTCCAATGCCCTGCACGACGCCTGGACCATCCCCGGCGCCGGCCTGCCGCTGTTTCAGGACGCCGCCGCGAACTTCTTCCCGCACTCACCAGCCAAGGTCGACACCCACCTGGCCGACCGCGGCCCACTGCTGCTGACCTCGGGTACCGAGGACCACACCGTGCCACTCAAGGTCACCAAGGAGGTCTTCGACATGTATTCCAAAGGCCCCGCCGACACTGAGTTTCACGTCTTCGAAGGCAAGGGTCATTCCCTGACCATCGACAACGGCTGGCACGAGGTTGCCGAGGTCGCCCTGAATTGGCTTGCAGCCAAGGGATTTTGATTGTGACCACGATTCTGGTCACCACGGCGAACGGCGACACCGGCCGACCGATGGTTGACTATCTGCTCAAAGCAGGCGTTCAGGTGCGCGCCATGGTCCGCAAAGACGACGACCGCGCTCAGCAGCTTCGCGTCAAGGGCGCCGAAGTCGTCCTCGGTGACCTGCTCACCTTCCGCGACGTACGCGCAGCGCTCGACGGCGTGCAGCGGGCGTACTTCAACTACCCGGTCGGGGAGGGACTGGTGGAGGCCGCGGTCATGTTCGCCCAAGCCGCCAAGGAGCAGAACCTCGAGCTGATCGTGAACATGTCCCACATCCAGTCGCGGCCCTACGCACGCAGTAAGGCAACGCAGAACCACTGGCTCGCCGAGCAGGTCTTCGACTGGTCCGGCGTGCCCACGACGCACCTGCGGATCACGTTCTTCATGCAGTGGCTGCTCTACGTCGCCGATCTGATCCGATACGGCCGCTACGCTATGCCCTACGACGCCGACAGCCGATTCGCGCCGATCGCCGCCAGCGACATCGCCTTGACCGCCGCCAAGGTCTTCACCGACCCCGGAGAACACGGTGGACGGACCTACACGCTGACCGGTCCGAGGGAATACAGCCACGAAGAACTGGCCGCCGAAGTCAGTCGCGTGTTGGGCAAGGATCTGCCCTATGAGCAGGTCACCGTGACCACGTTCCTGGAGCTGATCGGCCAGCCCGACGACCGCGCCAAGCTCAAGCACTTCGAGGCCGTGACCATCGATCAACAAGAAGGTCTGCTGGCCGGCGTCGACGACGCCGCACGCGACATCGCCGGCCAACCCCTCGTCACTGTCGAAGAATTCATCGACGGCAACCGCGCACTCTTCGAACTGCACTACCCAACGGCAGTCGCGTAGCGCGGTCCGGTGTCAGCCGGCTCAGGCTCCGCCGTGCAGGCCGTCGCTGATGCTCTGAAGATCGTGGTTGATCCCCTGCAGATCGCCCTCGATGGTCTGCAGGTTGGTCTCCGACTTCTGGAACACCTGCTGCGTCTGGGCGTTGGTCGTCGACTCGAACTGCGGGCAGTAGGTGACGACGGCCGCAGCGGCGAAATCGGCGCTCTGCTGGTTGTCCCAGACCGTCGACCGCTGCACGAATTGCGTGGCATCGGTGAAGTTGGGTTCCCGGCCGAGAAAGTCGCACACCGCATGCCCCTGCGTGCTCGCGTAGTCGCGGCTGGGCACCGGCACGCCCTCATGCTGCAAGGCGTCGACCATCGCCTTCTCGGCAATGTCCGTCTGCGACGCGGGAGCCGCCGGCGGGACAAAGGGCGAAGGAGCGGCTGGGCTGGGTTGCTCGTCCGCCATCGGGGTCGCCGTCGGCTCGGCCGGCGGGTGATGCCGGTGCATGGTGAACATCACCGCCAGCACCGCCGCGATCGCGAGTACCGAAAGCGGGACCGCCGCGCGCAACGCGAAACGCAGCAGTCGGCCACGGCGGCGTCGACGCGGACGTTCGATGGTTTCGGTGAACGGCGCCAGGATCTCGTCGAGAACCGCGGTGTCGGACAGCACGTCGATGGGGTGCCCGAGGCGCTCGTCGAGAAGCGCGTCTACTTGTTGACTGGACGGCCGCCCACCACGCTCGCGGATGGAGCGAAGCTCGGCTGCCACGCGGCGTAATTCGGAGTCGATCGTCTCCCGATCCCGCATCTCATGAGCTTAGGGCCAAGCGGCTTACCGGATTAGCGTGATTGAGTTATCTCGTTGTAAATCCAGTCCAATCCGCGGAGAGCAGAACAGCCGACCGCGCGGAGCGGTTGGGCTCTGGGGGCGCGACGTCGGTGGAAAACCAGCTGTCGCTCGGCTTGCCCCCGTGGTCGACCATCGGGACGTTGCCGGTCCCCATCTTGGTGACGAAGTAGTCGTGGCACACCAACATGTCCCACCGAACACCGCGATCCGGCAACGACTGACCCGGGCACCAGGTCAGCACCGGCTGGATGTTCGGAACGGCCTGTGCGGAATCCGCGCTGAGGCCGAGCCCGGTCAGCGCGAGGCCGCCGGACGCTGCGACCGCCGTGGCGAACCGCGAGATTCGATTCATGGTAGGAATCTTGCGACGCCAGCCGGGCGCAAAGCGTGGGGAATTCTCCCCAAATTCGCCGCCGCTGGGGCACAGTGGAGCCTCTACTTAGGGAGTTGCGGTGAGCCCTCCACCACAAATCGCCGCGCTGTTCGCAGGCGCCTCCGTTCACGGCGTTCATCGATGTGGAAGCGCCGATCGGTGCCGGCATTCAAAACCTGTTGGATCTCAGCGGCATCCAGACCGATCTGCTCGATCCGGTGCTCGGGCTCGTCGGATCGCTCGGTGGAATGTTCACGAGTTGATTATCGGATTCGTCTGCCGCGGTTGCCGGCAGCGCCTTAGATGAACTGATGGAATTAATGAGTCCGCTCGACTCGGTCTTCTTGTCGATCGAATCGCGCGAGCACCCAATGCACGTCGGCGGATTGCAGCTTTTCCAGCCGCCAGAGGGCGCCGGACCGGAGTTCGCCCGGGAAATCCGCGACACGCTGGTCGCTAATCGCGACTTCCAGCCCACCTTCCGCAAGCACCCGGCCTGGACGTTCGGCGCAATCCCCAACGTCGCGTGGACCTACGACGACCCGGACGACGTCGACATCGACTATCACGTACGGCGCTCGGCGCTGCCCACGCCGGGACGGGTCCGCGAGCTGCTGGAGCTGACCTCCCGGTGGCACAGCGGTCTGCTGGACCGACACCGCCCGCTGTGGGAAGCCCACTTCGTCGAAGGGCTGAGCGATGGCCGGTTCGCCCTCTACAGCAAGTTCCATCACTCGTTGATCGACGGTGTCTCCGCGTTGCGGCTCATGCAGCGGACATTGTCGAAAGACCCCGAGAACACCGACATGCAGGCGATCTGGGACCTGCCCCGCCGCCACAAA
>CBAAAS010000398.1:0-3984 GCA_964658855.1 uncultured Mycobacterium sp. | reverse complement strand
TACGCCCGGGAGCCGATCTCGCTCGACCAGACCATCGGCGACGAGGGCGACAGCCAGCTCGGTGACTTCATCGAGGACAGCGAAGCGGTGGTTGCCGTCGACGCGGTGTCGTTCACGCTGCTGCAGGATCAGCTGCAATCGGTCCTGGAGACCTTGTCCGAACGTGAAGCCGGCGTCGTGCGTCTGCGCTTCGGCCTCACCGACGGCCAGCCCCGCACCCTCGACGAGATCGGTCAGGTATACGGGGTCACCCGCGAGCGCATCCGTCAGATCGAGTCGAAGACGATGTCGAAGTTGCGGCACCCCAGCCGTTCGCAGGTTCTGCGCGACTACCTGGACTAGCCGCCTGAACCACTTGGCGCGCAGTTAATTCGGATGCGCTGAGCAAACGACTGTCCTACGTTGACTCCCATGTCAACCAGTCGAGTCCTTGTCTCGTCCGGAACCGAATTCGAGGCGACCGTCGGCTATTCGCGGGCGGTACGCGTCGGCCCGTTCGTCGCCGTCTCCGGCACCACCGCGTCAGAGGCTTCAGCCGACATCGGCGCGCAAACGCGAGAAGTGCTGCGCCGCATCGAAATCGCGCTCACCGAGGCGGGCGCCGCGCTGGCCGATGTGGTCCGCACCCGCATCTACGTGACCGACATTGCCCGCTGGCGCGAGGTCGCGGCGGTGCACGCCGAGGTGTTCGGCGAAATCCGCCCGGCGGCCACCATGGTGGAAGTGGTCGCGCTCATCGAGCCTGCACTGCTGGTGGAGATCGAGGTCGACGCCTACTCGCCGAGCTTCGGGAACATGCCCTCGGCGTCCGGCAAGTAGCTGGTGACGTTGATCACAGCGTCAACAGGTAAGGGGCCGTACAAATGCGGGAACACCATCGACTCGGGATCCGTTGCTACTCCTAGTTCCCAACGAATGGGTGAATTCAAATGAGTCGGATCGATGTGCAGCAGGACGAGGTCGTCACGACCGCGGTAGAGGCGGTTGGCCGGCAGATGCACTTGCTCCGGCGCCGACAAATGGATGAAGCCAACGCTGGCCAAAGACTCAGGCCGAAGCTCGCCTCCGGTCTGGGCGGCTGACCAGTCGTCGGCGGGACACAGGTGCAACAGCACAGAAGTCGGCTGGCTCATCACGCCATCTTGCCCGGCGGCCGAACGGCCAGGGGTGAGAAACGACACAGCCGGTAAACCGGCGGTGAAGACGGCCAAAATGCTCGAGATCTGAGACAGTGAATTAGGCAGAACGGAGTAGCCATGAACGCAACGTTGACCAGTCCAGAATTAACCCGGGCTGATCGGTGCGATCGGTGCAGCGCTGCTGCACGCGTTCGCGCCAAGCTGCCCTCCGGTGCAGAACTGCTGTTCTGCCAACACCATGCCAACGAGCATGAGGCAAAGCTGATCGAGTTGGCCGCCGTGTTGGAAATCGCCGGCGACACCGTCGAAGCTTAAAACGCGACTCGCCACCAGCAGACCTGGCGAGGAATGCATTCGTCAGTAATCCTGAACGGGTCATGACTGACCTTCCTGTGCGACCGTCCCGGCATCACCTTTGGCGCATCACACGGCGGGCGTTGTCGAAAAGCTGGGACGATTCGATCTTTTCGGAGTCCGCGCAAGCGGCGTTCTGGTCGGCGTTGTCGTTACCGCCACTGCTACTGGGAATGCTGGGCAGCCTCGCTTATGTGGCGCCGCTCTTCGGGCCGGACACGATGGCCGTGATCGAGCACTACCTGGTCTCGATGTCGAACAAGATCTTCTCGCAGAGCGTCGTGCACGAGATAATCGAGCCGACCATCGCCGATATCGATCGCGGCGCTCGCGGCGAAGTCGTGTCGTTGGGTTTCTTGATTTCGCTGTGGGCCGGATCGTCGGCAATCTCCGCCTTCGTGGACGCCGTAGTCGAGGCACACGATCAAACTCCCCTGCGCCATCCGGTGCGCCAGCGCCTCTATGCGCTCGCCCTCTACGTAGTGATGCTGCTCTTCGTCATCGTCACCGCCCCGCTGATGGTGCGCGGGCCGCGCAAGCTTGCCGAGTTCATTCCCGAAGGGCTGCAGGACGTCCTGGCCTACGGCTACTACCCGGCTCTGCTCGCGGGGCTGATCGCCACCGTCGTCGTCTTGTATCGCGTCGCCCTGCCCGACCCGCTGCCGACACACCGGCTGATCTTCGGCGCGGCCCTGGCCAGCGTCGCGTTCGTGATCGCCACGCTCGGGCTCCGCATCTACCTGCGCTACATCACCGGCACCGGGTACACCTACGGCGCGCTGGCCACCCCGATCGCGTTTCTGTTGTTCGCGTTCTTCGCCGGTTTCTCGATCATGTTGGGCGCGGAGTTCAACGCAGCCATCCAAGAGGAGTGGCCGGCCCCGCGTACCCACGCCCACCGGATGCGACGCTGGCTGGTCAGGCGGGCCAAGGAAGTCGCCGACGAGGTCAGTGCGCCGACAGACGACGACGAACCGTCACCGGCGAGCTCCGGCCGGGTCAGCTCTTCTTAAGGGCTTCGTAGATACGTTTGCAGTCCGGGCACACCGGCGAACCGGGCTTGGCCGACTTCGTCACCGGAAAGACCTCACCGCACAACGCCACGACGTGCGTGCCCATCACCGCGCTCTCGGCGATCTTCTCTTTTTTCACGTAATGGAAGAACTTGGGGGTGTCACTGTCGGTCCCGTCGTCGACGCGTTCGTCGGTGTCGGTCCGCTCGATCGTCTGGGTGTCCATGTCACACATTGTGCCGCAACCGGATCCTTCGCCATAGGCGAAGTTGTGCAACAGTGGAGTGATGAGGCGCAGCCAAGAGCTGGGTTTCGACGACGATGGCCGACCGATCCTCATCACCGCCGCCGCACCCTCCTACGAAGTCCAACACCGTCAGCGCGTGCGGAAATATTTGACGATCATGTCGTTCCGCATTCCGGCGCTACTCCTTGCCGCCGTCGCGTACGGGACGTGGCACAACGGTCTCATCTCGCTCGCGATCATCGCCGCGTCGATTCCGCTGCCATGGATCGCGGTGCTGGTCGCCAACGACCGCCCTCCGCGCCGGGCCGATGAACCGCGTCGATTCGACGAGCCAAAGCGGCGGACGCCCCTCTTCCCCACCGCGGAACGGCCTTCCATCGAACGACGCAGTCATTCAGCGTCGCAACCGGAATGGCCGCACCCGACCGCCGACGGTTCCGAATAATCCGTATTTGTTAGCGGTTCTCAGTACATTCTCAGGGCTTCCGGACATTCGCGCACGTCAGCGGGTGTGAGATCACTGCCTCGTGGGAACTACTTCACCCAATGGGTCGTTGTACCCCATGACAGCTCACGCCGATCAGGAGGCCGAAATGGCAAATGCCACCACACGCCGGGACAGAGATCTGGATGCTCAGAGTCCAGCCGCCGACTTGGTGCGCGTGTATCTGAACGGGATCGGTAAAACGGCCTTGCTCAACGCGGCCGATGAGGTCGAACTCGCCAAGCGCATCGAAGCCGGGTTGTACGCCAAACACCTGCTGGAAACCCGCAAGCGCCTCGGCGATAACCGCAAGCGCGATCTGGCCACCGTGGTGCGCGACGGCGAAGCCGCGCGAAGCCACTTGCTGGAGGCGAACCTACGGCTGGTCGTCTCGCTGGCGAAGCGCTACACAGGCCGCGGGATGCCGCTGCTGGATCTCATTCAGGAAGGCAACCTCGGCCTGATCCGCGCGATGGAAAAGTTCGACTACGCAAAGGGATTCAAGTTCTCCACATATGCGACGTGGTGGATCCGCCAGGCGATCACCCGGGGCATGGCCGACCAGAGCCGCACTATCCGGCTCCCGGTCCATCTGGTCGAGCAGGTGAACAAGCTGGCCCGGATCAAGCGCGAGATGCACCAGAACCTCGGCCGCGAAGCCACCGACGAGGAGCTCGCCGAGGAGTCCGGCATCCCTGTCGAGAAGATCAACGACCTTCTCGAGCACAGCCGCGACCCGGTCAGCCT
>CBAAAS010000397.1:0-4013 GCA_964658855.1 uncultured Mycobacterium sp. | reverse complement strand
CTCCCCAGTCCACGTCACCGCGGACGTCGGCAACGGTGTGCGACGAGCCTAGCGGCAGACCGGCGTAGGTCGGCACCGCGTCGCTGGCGGCCAGGCCCGGCACGATCTCGAAGTGCAGGTGACTGCGGGCCACGGAGTTCACCTCGGTGATCACCGAGTCCAGCGAAAGCGGATCGCCGGACACCAGCCGGACCACGTCGGCGCCGGTGCGGGCCTCGGCGACCAGCGTCTTGGCCACCTCGGTGGGATCACCCAAAGCGGGCCGGATGTCGGGTCCCACCGACATCACGGCGGCGGGTTGTTTGTCGGTGTCGGCACCCTCGCTGGTTCCGTTGTCCGACGTCGCAGCCGGTTCGGCCGGTGCGGGCCCGGAGACCGGCGGCAAGTCCTTGCCGATCAACGCCAGCACTGGCTCGGGCACGTCGGGATCAATGAACACCAGGGGGGCATTGGCCAGCACCACTGCGGCCCGCATCGTCAGCAGCGCCGGGTCCCCCGGACCCGACCCCACGAACATGATGCGGCCCGGCCTCGGCTTGCGCCCTCGCGTCGTCATCGTCGCTCCTACCTACCTATTTGTTGGCGCGCTTGCCTTTACCGCGCGCTCGACATGACTTCCCGTGCACCCAACTCGAACAGCTCGGCGGCCACCGAGAGCCCCAGCTCTCGTGCCCGATCCGGACTGCCGATCCCGGACGCGCGGATCACGTCCGATCCGTCTAGCGCCGCCACACAGCTGCGCAGCGACAGCTCGTCGAAGATGCGGCCCTCCTCGTCGATGGACTCGACCACTTCCGCGATCGCCCCCACCGGCGCTGAACACCCCGCCTCCAACTTGGCGAGCAGGGCACGCTCGGCGGTGACGGCCGCGCGGGAGTCCGCGTCGTCCAGCTCCGCCAAGAGTGTCGCGAGCCGGGAATCCCCGGAACGGCACTCGATGGCGAGGGCTCCTTGCGCCGGCGCCGGCAACATCTGCACCGGCTCCAGCGTCTCGGTGATCGCGTCAAGACGTCCCAGCCGGGATAGACCCGCCCGGGCAACCACGATCGCGTCCAAATCGCCATTGCTTACCCTGTTCAACCTGGTGTCTAGGTTGCCTCGTAGGGGGCGAATTTCCAAACCGAGACCCAGTGCTCTAAGCTGCGCGGCCCGTCGCGGGGACGATGTGCCCACGATTGCGCCGTTCGGCAGCTCTCCCAGCACCAACCCGTCGCGGGCCACCAAAGCATCGCGGGCGTCTTCGCGCGGCGGGATGGCGGCGATGACGAACCGCGCATCGTGAGCGGTCGGCAAGTCCTTGTAGGAATGCACCGCCATATCGACCTGTCCGTGGTCGATGGCTTCCCTTAGGGCGGCGGTGAATACACCGACACCGATGTCGGCGATCGGCTCGTGCGACTGATCCCCTGCAGTGCTGACGATCACCAACTCGGCCTGATGACCCTTGGCCAGCAGGACGTCTCGGATACTGCCGGCCTGGGTGGTGGCCAGCAAGCTGCCACGAGTACCTATCCGGATCACGTCGGCCAAGCGGTTACTCTGCGGAATCTGTTGGGACAGAGGGCAATTCGCCTGCGGTGGCGACGGCGTCGACGGCGGTCTGGTCGAGCTCGAACAGCTCTCTCAGCGCTTCGGCGTAGGCGTCGCCGCCGGGCGCACTGGCCAGTTGCTTGATGCGCACAGTGGGTGCGTGCAGCAGCTTGTCGACGACGCGGCGCACAGTGCGGGCGACCTCGTCTTTCTGGGCAGCTTCAAGACCCGGGAGCCGATTGTCCAGGCGCAGGAGTTCGGCCTCGACGACGTCGGCAGCGCGCTGGCGCAGTGCGGTGACGGTCGGGGTGACCTCGGCCATCCGCTGGCCGGCCAGGTAGGTGGCGACTTCGGCGGCGACCATGTGGCGGGCGGCTTCGGCGTCGGCCGCGGCGGCTCTGGCCGACGGCTCGCGCTGGATGCGGTCCATGTCGACGACCCAGACGCCGGGCAGCCCGGAGACTGCCGGGTCGACGTCGCGCGGCATGCCCAGATCGCAGATCACCAGCGGTGTGTCGTCGCGACGGCTGGCGGTCAGGGCGTTGTGTACGTCGGCCAGCGACACCACCGGGCGGACCGCGCCGGTGCAGCTGACGACCATGTGGGCTTTGGCCAGCGCGGCGGACAGGTTGTCCAGGTCCAATGCCTCAGCGGGAGTGCCGGAGTCGCGGATCTTGCGGGCCAGCCGCTGTGCGCGCGGCAGCGACCGGTTGACGACGTAGACGTTGTCGATGCCGGCCCGGGTCAGGTGGGCGGCCGACAACGCGCCCATCGCTCCGGCGCCGACGACGACCGCCGTCTTGCCCTGCAGGCCCTCGAGCTTTGCGTCGGCCATGCCGAGCGCGACGGAGACCACGGAGGCGCCCGCGGCGTCGATGCCGGTTTCGGAGTGCACCCGCTTACCGACCGCCAGCGCGCGCTGGGCCAGCTCATGCAGGGTGCGGCCGACGGTGCGGTTGGCCTCGGCGGCGGCGTAGGCGCGACGGACCTGGCCGAGCACCTGCTGTTCGCCGACGACGGCTGAATCCAGGCCGCTGGCGACGGCGAAGAAGTGCTCGACGGCGGCCTCGCTGTAGCGGACGTAGGCGTACTTGGTGAGGTCGGGCACTGTCATACCGGACTGGTCGGCGAGCACCTGGCCGATGGCCGACAGGCCGCCGTGGAAGGCGTCGACGACGGCGTAGACCTCGACGCGGTTGCAGGTGGAGAGCACCATGGCCTCGGTCACAAGCGGCGACTGCATGATTCGGTCGACGAGTTTGACTTGCTCAGATTCGTCGGTGCTGAGCTGCTCCAGAACGGAGACGGGCGCGCTGCGGTGCGAGACACCGAAAAGCAGTACGCTCACGGCTGAATCACCTGGCCTGCTCCCTTGCTAACACCGGTGAATTGACTACTACCCACCGTAGACGGTTACCTGATGGGCCACCAAATTTACGGCGAAGTCACTTCGCGGCCAGATCCTTGCGCAGGCGGGGCTCGTCGAGTTCCCAGTAGCTGTGCTCGCGGCCGTCGAGCAGGACGACGGGCAGCCGGTCGCCGAATTCGGCTCGCAGCGCGGTGTCGCCGTTTGCCGCTTCGGCGTCGACGTCGGTGGTTGACAGGTCGAAGTCGAGTTCTGTCGCGAGTGCTTTCAGCTGCGCGTGGACACCGTCGCAGATCGTGCAGCCAGCGCGGGTCAGGAGCTGGACGTGGCGGCGGATCATGGGTTCAGTGTCTCAGTCCGGTTCATTTGCAGAGGTTTTGGATGGTTTCGCCAGCCTCATTGACCTCGTTGTAAGCCTCCGCGCTTGGATCTGAGACTGATCCCTCGATCGTGAGTACCTGGAAAAGTTTGGCGATCTTGCCCGTGGCCGTGGCCAACTCGGTCGGAGCGCCCGGTTGATCGGTAAGCGTGGTCAACAAGTATGCGCTGCCGACGACGTATATCTGCCTCATATTCGTGGCAACGGCAAGTTGAGCGGTCGGGTCGTTGCCGCCATTTCTCGGCGCATTGACACCAACCGCACGGTGAACCTTCGCGTACGCGGAGCACACTTGCGATTTCGCGTCGACAACTTGCTGCGCGCTAAAGGCTGGCGCGGTCGGCGTCGCCGACTTCGTTTCCGGTATCGGCCGCAGCCAAGCGGCGACCGCCGCACCGACCGCAACCAGGGTGATCACGAACATAATCACTACCGGCCATCGCGCTGGGCCGTGCGGCGGTTGTGGTGGCGGCCAAGGCATCTGCGAGCCTGGCCCGGGTAAAAATCCTGATGGTGGAGGTGTGACCGACATGCGGCGGATGCTACCGCCGATCGTCGGTGCCAGTATTCGGCTTTCGGCACCTAGTTGACCGACAAAGTCAAAGCTGCGATTCCAGCCGGACGGTGAAACCCATATCGTTTGGTTTCGGCGGACGCTGCCCGGCAGCCCTATGAAGCATCGCAATGGTGAATACCGAGACCGGCAATCGGCGATACCATCGTTTCATGCCTGAACAG
>CBAAAS010000396.1:0-4027 GCA_964658855.1 uncultured Mycobacterium sp. | reverse complement strand
AGAGCAGACATAAAGCTGCCGCCGCGCTGCCCAGCACGGTGATCGGAGCGATCAGTGCCGCCACCGTCAGGTTGGCCGCCGCGGACACCAAGCTCAGCCGGCCGGAAATTCCGGCGATCAGTGGCGCCGTCACCAACTGCGCCGCGCACGCCACACAGACGGCGTCCGCGAGTGACTTGGGCCAGCCCGCAGCCACCAGACGCCGCGACCAGACCGGCGCGATGATCACCAGCGCCGCCGTCGCCACCACCGACAACGCCAGCCCGACATCGACCGCCAATTGCGGCGCAATGACCATCAACAACAGCACGGTGGCCGCCAGCGCCGGAATCGCCTGCCTGCGCCGCGACGACAGCACGCCCACCAGCGCGATCGCGCCCATCACCGCCGCGCGCAGCACGCTGGCCGAGGGCTGCACCACGACGACGAAGAGCGCCAAAGCGATGCTTGCCAGCCCGACCGCTGCCCGCGGGCCGATCAGCCGTGCCGAGAACAGCACGGTCCCGCAGACGATCGTGACGTTGGCCCCCGACACCGCGGTCAGGTGCGTCAGACCCGCCGTGCGGAATTCCTGGCCGGCGACCGGGGTGACGGCCGACATGTCGCCGAGCACCAACGCCGGCAGCATCGCCGCCTGATCGACGGGCAGCACACGACCGGCCGCCTCAGCGAACGCGGCCCGAACCGCATACGCGGCGCGGTTGAGCGGCCCGGCGCGGCCCGGCGTCGGCGCACCGATCGCGGTGATGACGGCCACACTCAGGTCTCGACGCGTGGGTGCGGTGATCCGCGCGCGGAAGCGCATCGGCTGACCGACCATCACCGCGCCGAAGTCGTGCGCCTGCGCGAAAACCACTGTGCGGCCGTTTGTCTCGTCGCGTCCGAGCTGCCGCAGCCTGGCGTGGAACAACAGCCGGCCGTGACCGACCGGTATCGCGCTTTCGGTTGGCGTGACGGCGACCTCCACTGTGGCACCGAACGCGGCGGTAATCGGGTGGTGCGCGACGGCGTTGGCGCGCAACGCGATTGCGAATCCGAAGCCCGCGCCGACAATGCCCGCGGCGACCAAGCCGACGCCGATCGCCCGCATCCGGGGACGTCGGGGCCCGACGCGCCACAGCAGCGCGCCGAACGCACTGGCGACCAGACAGACAGACCCGACGACCGTGCCGATCGGCCAGACGATTCCGGCGGCGGTCACGATCCAACTCGTCAGCCCGGCCGGCACCAGGCGGGCATCCAACCGCGCTGCAGCGGGATCAGTGGCGGTTGATTGCTGTGTCACCGGCCTCAGACACGGACCAGCGGGCGCAGCTTCTCCAGTCGCCCCGGGCCGATGCCGTCGACCTCGCCCAGTTGATCGACGCTGGTGAACTTGCCGTTGGCCTGCCGCCAGGCCACAATTGCCGCGGCCATCACCGGCCCTACCCCGGGCAAGGTGTCCAACTGCTGCACGGTCGCGGTGTTCAGATTGATCATCTGTGCCGGCCCGCCTTTGGCCGGACGGGATGCCGAACTCGTCGGACCCGGGGCGGTCGATCCTGGGCTCACCGAACTCCCCAGCACCGCGGGCTGTCCTTTGACCGGTGCCAGCCCAACGACAATCTGCTCACCGTCGTCCACCTGGCGGGCCATGTTGAGCCCGATGGTGTCCGCGCCCTCCGTTGTTCCCCCGGCCGCTTTCAGCGCGTCGGCAATTCGCGACCCGGGTGCCAGCGTGACAAGCCCCGGCGTGTGCACCAGACCCACGACGCTGACCACCACCGGTTGGTTCGGATGCGCGGCAGGGCCCGGAGAGCGGCTCGCGGTGGCCGCCATGTCGACGGGCGGCAGCTTTGCCGATGCCACCGGCGGGGGCTGTTCGCGCATCAGCGTGAAGATGGTGACCAGCAGGGCGATCGCCGCGACCACCGCCAACGCGATAGCCCCGGCGCGGCCGGGGTCGGCGCGTACCTTGGCCAGCCAGCCGTCGTCCGGTGCCGAACCGTCCGGAAGCCAGCGCGGCAGAAGTGAGTTGGGGTCGGTATCGGCAACGTCGCCCTCGTCGGCATCGTGGTCGGATTGTCCGACCGGACCCGGCTGGGCACCGATTCGCCGGCGCAATCGCTCGGCGGGCAGTTCTGTTCGCATGTGCCGACCGTAGGGATGCCCACTGCCGCGGCGGGGCTGTCGCGGTGCCCGTGACGTGCCCGCTGTGGATCGGCCGACAACTGTGCATGAACGATTCAGCGCCGAGCCGCCTGACTGGTTGGTTGGGCAGCCGGATAACGTGCAATACAGGACCGTCTGATCCAGCTAGAGGAGACTGCCGTGCAATTGGCGCTCACGAAGGACGAAGCAGCCTTCCGCGACGAGCTACGCGAGATTTATACGACGAAGATCCCCGCGGAGATCCGCGAGCGGACCCGCTCGGGCGAAGGTCTCGACCGCGACGACCTCGCGACCAGCCACAAGATCCTCCACGAGCACGGCCTCGCGGTACCCCACTGGCCCGTCGAATGGGGCGGCAAGGACTGGACGCCGGCCCAGCACCAGATCTGGCTCGACGAGATGCAGCTGGCGTCGGTGCCGGAGCCGCTGAACTTCAACGCGAAGATGGTCGGCCCGGTCATCGCCGAGTTCGGGTCGCAGGAGATCAAGCAACGCTTCCTGCCGCCCACGGCTGCCCTCGACATCTGGTGGTGCCAAGGCTTCTCCGAGCCCGAAGCCGGTTCAGACCTGGCCTCGTTGCGCACCACCGCGCTGCGCGACGGCGACAGCTACGTCGTCAACGGGCAGAAGACCTGGACCACGCTCGGCCAGTACGCCGACTGGATTTTCTGCCTGGTGCGCACCGACCCGCAGGCGCCCAAGAAGCAGGCAGGTATCTCGTTCCTGCTCATCGACCTGGACACCCCCGGGATCACGATGCGCCCGATCAAGTTGATCGACGGCAGCGTCGAGGTCAACGAAGTTTTCTTCGAGGACGTCCGCGTTCCCGCCGATCAGCTTGTCGGAGAAGAGAATCAGGGCTGGAGTTACGCCAAGTTCCTGCTGGGCAACGAGCGGACCGGTATCGCCCAGGTGGGCCGTACCAAGGTCAAGCTCGCCGACGTCAAAAAGCATGCCACCGAAAACGGTCTGCTCGACGATCCGCTGTTCGCGGCCCGGGTCGCCGAAGCCGAAAATGACTTGCTGGCACTGGAACTCACGCAGATGCGGGTTACGTCCGGATCGACGGGCGGCAAGCCCAACCCGGCGTCCTCGGTGCTCAAGCTGCGCGGCAGCCAGTTGCAGCAGATCGCCACCGAATTACTCGTCGAAGCCGCCGGCCCGGATGCGCTGCCATTCGAAGCCGGCGACGAGATCGCTTCCCCGTCGTGGGCACAGGGCAGCGCGCCGCACTACCTCAACTACCGCAAGACCTCGATCTACGGCGGCAGTAACGAAGTGCAGCGCACCATCATCGCGTCGACCATTCTCGGGCTTTAAGGCAGGAACTGACATGGACTTTCAACTGAGTGAAGAACAGACGCTGCTGCGCGACACGACCCGCGACCTGCTGTCGCGGAGTTACGACGCCGAAAGCCGCATCAAGGCCGTCGACTCCGAGTTGGGCTGGAGCCGCGAGGTCTGGACGCAACTGGCCGAAACCGGGATTCTCGGACTTGGATTCGACCCCGAGGAGTCCGGCCAGGTCGAAGTGATCACCGTGCTGACCGAGGTCGGTCGCCGGCTGGCACCCGAACCCGTCGTGCACGCCGCGCTCGGGCCCGGCGCGATCATCGCCGAGGTCGGCAGCGACGCCCAGAAAGAACTTCTCGGCGAGGTCGCCGAAGGTCAGCGACTGCTGGCCTTCGCGCATTCCGAGCCCGGTTCGCGCGGGACGTCGAGTGACAAAGTAGCGACAACGGCTGTGCAGCAGGGCGATTCGTGGGTGCTGACCGGCCACAAGAACCCGGTGCTGGCCGGCGACTCGGCCGACACCCTGGTGGTCAGCGCGAAGCTGCCCGACGGCGGGGTCGGCTTGTTCCTGGTCGACGCTGAA
>CBAAAS010000395.1:0-4034 GCA_964658855.1 uncultured Mycobacterium sp. | reverse complement strand
TGATCTACTACAGGCCCAATAACCAGCAGTGTTGCAACGACCCCTAGAAACCGCCACTTGGAGACGGGGGATTTTGCTGTGCGGGACGGATTCATAAGAGGGGCCGCCGCGGGATCCCCTCTTTCCGGCGGCGGCCCCGGTCTCTCGACCCGGCGTCTCAACCTCAGACAACCTGCCGACACGGGGACGCTCCGCGCCGCCATCGGGTCGGGGGTCGGGACGACAACACGGAGCTATCCGATCAGGGTGATACCCGGGCGCTGACGTGGTTAAACGCGGGTGAAGCCGCGGCGAATCAGGCTTCCAAGATGGCGGCGACACCTTGGCCGCCCGCCGCACAGATCGAGATCAGCCCGCGCAACGGCTTGTCCGAATCCTTCTGCTTCGCTTTGGCCTCGTGCAGCTGCTTGGCCAGTTGCGCGAGGATCCGCCCGCCGGTGGCGGCGAACGGGTGTCCGGCGGCCAGCGACGACCCGTTGACGTTCAGCTTGGACCGGTCGATGGACCCCAGGGCGGCGTCGAGGCCCAGCCGCTCCTTGCAGTACTCCTCGGACTCCCAGGCCTGCAGGTGCGCGAGCACGACCGAAGCAAACGCCTCGTGGATCTCGTAGAAGTCGAAATCCTGCAGGGTGAGCCCGTTGCGCGCCAACAACCGCGGCACCGCGTAGGTCGGCGCCATCAGCAGACCGTCGGCGCCGTTGACGTAGTCGACCGCCGCTGTCTCGGCGTCGACGAAGTAGGCCAGCGGGGTCAGAGAGTGCTCGGAGGCCCACTCCTCGGTGGACAGCAACGCCACCGAGGCGCCGTCCGTCAGCGGTGTCGAGTTGCCTGCGGTCATGGTGGCGTCGCCGGCCTTCACGCCGAACACCGGCTTGAGCTTGGCCAGCTTCTCCGCCGACGAGTCCGCCCGCAGATTGTCGTCGCGGTAGAGGCCCAAGAACGGCGTGACCAGGTCGTCGAAGAAGCCGCGGTCGTAGGCCGCCGCCATGTTGCGGTGGCTGGCCGCGGCAAGCTGGTCCTGGTCAACCCGCTTGATACCCATCTCCTTGGCCGTGATCGCCTGATGCTCGCCCATCGACAGGCCGGTACGCGGCTCGCTGTTCACCGGGATCTCGACGCCGAGGCTGGCGGGCAGCTTGCCGACCAGTTTCAGCCGGTCGACGTTGGACTTGGCGCGGCGCAGCCCCAGCAGCGTGTGGCGCAGGTTGTTGCCCAGTGCGATCGGCGCATCAGAAGTGGTGTCGACCCCACCGGCCGCGGCGGCCTCGTAGCGACCGGCGGCGATGCCGTCGGCGGCGGCGATGGCTGCCTGCAGACCCGTCCCGCATGCCTGCTGTAGGTCGAAAGCCGGGGTGTAGGACGACAGCGCGGAGCCGAGCACGGATTCGCGCATCAAGTTGAAATCGCGACTGTGCTTGAGCACCGCGCCACCGATCACCGCGCCCAGTCGTTCACCGGACAGATTGAACCGGTCAACCAGGCCGCTCAGGGCGGCGGTGAACATGTCCTGGTTGGACGCTTGGGCATAGGCACGGTCCGAGCGGGCAAACGGGATCCGGTTGCCACCCAGCACCGCAACGCGTCGTTTGGCGGCGGTCGCCGGGGAATTTACCGAGGAGCTTTCAGAGGCCACGCTTATCTCCGTCAATTGTTGGTTATCCGGTGTGGGAGCCATCGTACCCACTGTTCTTACTCTGGAGTAAGTTAGCTCTCAACTACGGTACTGATACCCGACAGCATGGAAGGCAACCCAGTGGCACCCGATTTATTCTCTCAAGTCGTCAACTCCGGGCCCGGCGCGTTCCTCGCCAAGCAACTTGGCGTACCCCAGCCCGAGACTCTGCGGCGCTATCGGGCAGGTGAGCCACCGCTAGCCGGATCGCTGCTGATCGGCGGCGAAGGCCGAGTTGTCGAACCGCTGCGCGCGGCGCTGAGCAGCGACTACGACGTGGTGGGCGCAAACCTCGGTGGCCGCTGGGCGGACTCGTTCGGCGGGCTGGTGTTCGACGCCACCGGCATCACCAACCCGACCAAGCTGACTACCTTGCACGAGTTCTTCACACCGCTGCTGCGCAACATCGGCCACTCCGGTCGGGTGGTCGTCATCGGCACCACTCCCGAGGCCGCCGAGAGTAGCGACGAGCGGATCGCGCAGCGCGCGCTGGAGGGCTTCACCCGCTCGCTGGGCAAGGAGCTGCAGCGCGGCTCGACGGTCTCGCTGGTGTACCTGTCCCCCGACGCCAAGCCGGCCGCCACCGGCCTCGAGTCGACCCTGCGGTTCCTGCTGTCGGCCAAGTCGGCCTACGTGGACGCCCAGGTGTTTTACGTCGGCGCTGCCGACTCCACCCCGGTCGCCGACTGGGACCGGCCGCTGGAAGGCAAGGTCGGCATCGTGACCGGTGCCGCGCGCGGTATCGGCGCGACCATCGCCGAGGTGTTCGCCCGCGACGGGGCCCGCGTCGTGGCGATCGATGTGGAATCCGCCGCGGAGGCGTTGGCCGAGACCGCCACCCGGATCGGCGGCACGGCGCTGGCCCTCGACGTCACTGCCCCCGACGCCGTCGAGCGGATCACCGAGCATCTGCGCGAACACTACGACGGCCATGCCGACATCCTGGTCAACAACGCCGGTATCACCCGCGACAAGCTGCTCGCGAACATGGACGACGCACGGTGGAACTCGGTGCTGGCCGTCAACTTGCTTGCACCGCAACGCCTTACCGAGGGCCTGGTCGACAACGGCGCCATCGGCGAGGGTGGCCGGGTGATCGGCCTGTCGTCGATGGCCGGCATCGCGGGTAACCGCGGGCAGACCAACTACGCCACCACCAAGGCGGGCATGATCGGGCTCACCCAGGCGCTCGCGCCCCAACTGGCCGAGAAGGGCGTAACGATCAACGCCATCGCACCCGGGTTCATCGAGACCCAGATGACGGCGGCGATCCCGCTGGCCACCCGCGAGGTCGGTCGTCGGCTGAATTCGCTCTATCAGGGCGGCCAGCCGGTCGACGTGGCGGAGGCGATCGCTTACTTCGCCAGCCCGGCCTCGAACGCGGTGACGGGCAACGTCATCCGCGTCTGCGGCCAAGCCATGTTGGGAGCGTAGGACCTAGATGACGCAACCAAGTGGCTTGAAGAACATGCTGCGCGCCGCGGCCGGAGCACTGCCGTTCGTGCCGCGCGGCGCCCAACTGCCGGATCGGACGGTGACGGTCGACGAGTTGCCCATCGACCGCACGAATGTTGCCGAGTACGCCGAGGTCACCGGTCTGCGTTACGGCGATACAGTGCCGTTGACGTATCCGTTCGCGTTGACCTTCCCCTCGGTGATGTCGCTGGTGAGCGGTTTCGACTTCCCCTTTGCGGCAATGGGATCCGTACACGTGGAGAACGAGATCACCCAGCACCGCCCAATCCGGGTGACCGACACGGTCAACATCGCGGCTCACGCGGAGAATCTGCGCGAACACCGCAAGGGGCTGCTGGTCGACGTGGTCACCGATGTCAGCGTCGGCAATGAGGTGGCTTGGCATCAGGTCACGACGTTCCTGCATCAGCAACGCACCAGCCTGTCCGACGAGCCCAAGCCGCCGCAGAAGAAGCAGCCGAAGTTGCCTGCACCCAAGGCGATTCTGCGGATCAGCCCCGGACAGATCCGTCGTTACGCCGCGGTGGGCGGTGACCACAACCCGATCCACACCAGCTCGGTCGGGGCCAAGCTGTTCGGATTCCCCACCTCGATCGCTCACGGGATGTTCAGCGCGGCAGCGGTATTGGCGAACCTCGAAGCCAGTCTTCCGGAAGCGGTGACGTATTCGGTGCGGTTCGGCAAGCCGGTGTTGCTACCGGCCAGCGTCGGGTTGTACGTCGACCATGTCCAAGACGGTTGGGACCTCAGCCTGCGCAACATTTCCAAGGGCTATCCGCACCTGACCGGTTCGCTGCGGGCGCTTTAGCGGCTGCGCTTCACCAGGAGCCGCAAGCCGTAGGTGCTCGTGGCGGCCGTCAGGAAAACCAGTAGCAACCACAGGGGT
>CBAAAS010000394.1:0-4040 GCA_964658855.1 uncultured Mycobacterium sp. | reverse complement strand
CGAAAAAGGCGGCCAAAGCGGCTCCGCGCAAAGCGACCAAAGCGCAGCCGAATACGCCTCGGCCGCAGGGGCGATCGTGACCACCCCGTCCGCTGACTCGGCCTCCCTCAGCACCAGCGATGACACGCTGGTGCTGGCGTCGGCATCGTCGGCGATCGAGTCGGAACTGCTGGCAACGTGGCTGGATCAGCAACGTGCCCGGCATCCGGATACCAAGCTCGAGGTGTTGGCGCTGCCCGAGCAGAATCCGTCGCCCGGAACGCTGGCGCAACTCGTCGAGCAGCTCGAGTTGGACGAGGACCGCTCGATCGTGCCGGTGCGGGTCTTCTGGATGCCGGCGGCGGACGCGACAGCGCTGAACCGGGTGACGGCATTGCTGCCGGGACGGAATCCCTACCAGCCCAGCGAACGTCAGCAGCGCCATATCCTGCGCACCGATCGTTCGCGCGCCCAAGTGGTGGCCGGTGAATCGGCCAAAGTATCCGAACTTCGTCAACAATGGCGCGACATCACGATCGGCGACAATCCGCGTGAGTTCGCGCATTTCGTCACCCGCCGGGCTCTGCTGGCGATGGAACGCGCCGAATACCGAATCCTGGGGCCGCAATACAAGTCGCCGCGGCTGGTCCGGCCCGAGATCATGGCGTCCGCGCGCTTTCGCGCCGGCCTGGAGAAGATCCCCGGCGCCGACCTCGAAAAAGCCGGGGAAATGCTCGACGAACTCGCCACCGGTTGGAGCCGGGTCTCCGTCGACCTCGTCTCGGTGCTCGGCAGGTTGTTCAGCCGAGGGTTCGATCGCGACATCGATTACGACGAATACCAGGTCGCAGCGCTTCGGACTGCGCTGGAAGCACACCCGGCGGTGTTGCTGTTCTCGCACCGCTCCTACATCGACGGCGCGGTGATGCCGGTGGCGATGGCGGAGAATCGGCTGCCGCCTGTCCATGTATTCGCCGGTGTGAACCTGGCTTTCGGGGTCATGGGACCGCTGATGCGTCGTGCCGGAACCATTTTCATCCGCCGTAACATCGGCAACGATCCGGTCTACAAGTACGTGCTCAAGGAGTACGTCGGCTATGTGGTGGAGAAGCGGTTCAACCTGAGCTGGTCCATCGAAGGCACCCGCTCGCGCACCGGGAAGATGTTGCCGCCCAAGCTCGGGCTGATGAGTTACGTGGCCGACGCGTATCTGGACGGGCGCAGCGATGACATTCTGCTGCAAGGCGTTTCGATCAGCTTCGATCAGCTGCACGAGACTGCCGAATATGCGGCTTACGCGCGCGGCGGCGAGAAGCGTGCCGAGGGTTTGAGCTGGATGTACAACTTCATCAAGGCCCAGGGCGAACGCAACTACGGCAAGATCTACGTCCGGTTCCCCGAGGCGGTCTCGATGCGCGACTATCTCGGCCCACACGGCCAGATCGTCGACGACGAAGCCGCCAAACGCCTTGCGCTGCAGAAGATGTCATTCGAAGTCGCGTGGCGGATTCTGCAGTCCACCCCGGTCAACGCGACCGGCTTGGTGTCCGCACTGCTGCTGACCACCCACGGATTGGCGTTGACGTGCACGCAGCTGCACCACACCCTGCAGGATTCACTGGACTACCTCGAGCGCAAGAACACTCCGATGTCCACCAGCGCGCTTCGGCTGCGGACACCCGAAGGTGTCCGTGCGGCGGTGGACTCGCTGTCGAATGGTCATCCGGTGACCCGGGTGGACAGCGGCCGGGAACCGGTGTGGCGCATCGCCCCTGAGAACGAACACACCGCGGCGTTCTACCGCAACTCGGTCATCCACGCGTTCCTGGAGACCGTGATCGTCGAGCTGGCCTTGGCCTATGCGGCGCGGGTCGAGGGCGACCGGCTCGAGGCATTCTGGACTCAGGCGATGCGCCTGCGGGATCTACTGAAGTTCGACTTCTACTTTGCCGATTCGGCCGCATTCCGACAGAACATCGCCGACGAGTTGGCCTGGAACGACGGCTGGGAAGAAAAGGTCGCGGCGGGCTCCGACGAGATCGAAGCGATGCTCTACGCGAAGCGCCCGCTGATGTCGGACGCGATGCTGCGGGTGTTCTTCGAGGCCTACGAGCTCGTTGCCGATGTGCTTCGCGATGCGCCCGCGGACATCGGTGCGAAAGAACTCACCCAGTTGGCGCTCGGCGTCGGCAAGCAGTACGTCGCGCAGGGTCGCGTGCGCAGCAGTGAACCGGTATCGACGCTGCTGTTCGACACCGCACGCCAGGTCGTCGCCGACCAGGATCTGCTCGAGGCAGCACCCGATCTGGCCGAGCGGCGACTCGCGTTCCGCCGCGAATTACAAGCCATCCTGCGTGATTTCGACCACGTCGCGCAGATCGCGCGCAACCAGTTCGTCGCCCGCGAGGCCGAGGCCCGCGGTGCAGAGCAGTCGTAGGTAACGCCGCCGTACTCTTTGGGTATGACGGGTCCTCCGGCTGCCAAGCGCCGTGCGGTGGCGTGGCCGCTGCTCGTGGGGGTGGCAGCGCTGGCCGGTTGCACCGCCGCGGGGATCGGGCTGCTGTCGCTGGCCGCGGCGTTGACCGCGACCGGAGTGCCCGATCCGGGTCCGGTGACCACGATCGGTCTGCCGTTCGTGCGGGCCGCCGGCGAGGTGGCGGCCGTGGTCGCCGTCGGATCCTTCCTGACGGCTGCATTTCTCGTCCCACCGCAGGGCAGCGGCGTGCTCGATGCCGACGGCTACCGCGCGCTGCGGGTCGGGACGGTGGCAGCCGGGGCATGGACAGTGTGCGCCGCGCTGTTGGTGCCCCTGACCATCTCGGACGTATCCGGACAGCCTTTTACTGCCCACCTGAACCCCGCGAATCTGTGGTCGTTGGCCAGCATCATCAACATCTCCGCGGCGTGGCGGTGGACCGCGCTGCTGGCCGCGGCGCTGACGGTGGCCAGCCTTCCGGTGCTGCGCTGGTCGTGGACGCCGCTGTTGCTGGCCGGGTCACTGGTGACGCTGGTACCGCTTGGACTGACCGGTCACTCGTCTGCCGGCGGTTCGCATGACCTGGCCACCAACAGCCTGCTGATCCACCTGGTTGCCGGGAGCCTGTGGGCCGGCGGCCTGCTGGCGCTGGTGACACATGTGATCCGCGGAGGGCAGCACGCGGATCTGGCCTCGCGACGATTCTCGACGATCGCGTTGTGGTGTTTTGGCGCGATGGCGCTCAGCGGTGTCGTCAACGCCCTGGTGCGGATCCGCCCGTCGGACCTTCTGTCCAGCGACTACGGACGCCTGGTCGTGGTCAAGTTCGTGGCGCTGTGTCTGCTCGGCGTCGTCGGTTGGCGTCAACGGCGCACCGGAGTCGTTGCACTGCAAGCAGATCCGACATCACGAACCCGACTGATCCGGCTGGCTCTGATCGAGGCGGTGCTGTTCGGAGTCACGTTCGGCGTCGCTGTCGGGCTGGGTCGCACACCCCCTCCGCCGCTGCCGATCGGCATCCCGTCGATAACCGACGTGAAAATCGGCTACGACTTCGACGGCCCGCTGACCCTGGTCAGGGTGTTCTTCGATTGGCGGTTCGACCTGATCTTCGGCTCCGCGGCGATCATCTTCGCGGCACTGTATGTGGCCGGGGTGCTTCGGCTGCGACGTCGCGGCGACGCGTGGCCGATGGGCCGGACCGTGGCCTGGCTGCTGGGCTGCCTGGCGCTGCTGTTCGTCAGCTCGTCCGGGATGGGCCGCTACATGCCGGCGATGTTCAGCATGCACATGGCAGCGCACATGATGCTGTCGATGCTGGTCCCGGTCCTGCTCGTGTTAGGGGGTCCGGTAAGCCTGGCGTTGCGGGCGCTGCCGGCCGCCGGCCGCGGGGGCCCGCCGGGCATGCGGGAGTGGGTGCTTGCGGCGCTGCACAGCAGGGTTTCGAAGTTCCTGACCAACCCGCTGGTCGCGACGGCACTGTTCGTGGCCGGGTTCTACGGGCTGTACCTGGGCGGCCTTTTCGACGCCGCGGTGGGCAGCCACATGGGCCACGTCATCATGAATGTGCACTTCCTGGCCAGCG
>CBAAAS010000393.1:0-4041 GCA_964658855.1 uncultured Mycobacterium sp. | reverse complement strand
ACGCTTGATTCTTTTACGACGACGAGCGTCACGATCACCAAGAACAAAAAAGCGCTCAACGAGCTGCTGTTGGACGCTATCGGCTTCTCGAACGCCGGGATCAACACGATCGGACGCAATGAGCAGAACCTGGTCAGCGCAATCAATCTGGTGGCGCCGACCTTCGAGCTGCTGGGCAAATATTCACCGACCTACAAGTGCACCTTCGAGGGCGCGGTGTGGTACCTCGAAAATGGTGGCCGGGCCGCCATGGGAGGCAACGGAAAATCCCTCAACATCGACGGTGGGCTGCTCTTCGGCGACGACCCGTACCGCTTTCCGGACAACTTGCCGCGGGTTCAGGCCAAGGGTGGTCCCGGCGGCCGGCCGAGTTGTGGTTCGTTGCCTGACGCGAGTGCGAACTTCCCGGTGAAGTATCTGGTGACCGACACCGGATTCGGTACCGGACTGGACATTCGGCCCAACACCGGGATCGGTTTCCCGGGCTATGTCAACTACTTCCCGGTCACCAAGGGAACTCCCCAGCCGCCGCTGATTCGTTACCCTGGCGGTCCGGCGCCGGGCCTGCCGCCGGCCTACCCCGGACAACCGCCGTATGGTGCGCCGGACTACGCCGGAGCTGCGACGCCGCCGCTTCCGCCCGGACCGCCTCCGGCGCCCTGAGCCACACTGACCCTCGAAAAGTAAGGAGCTGCAATGAGAACCAACGCCGGCGCTATCGCGCGTGTGGTGGCGTTCACCGTTGTGTCTCTTGCTTTCGTCTTCATACTGGTGACGGTTTTCGGGCAGTTCCGGTTTGACTCCCGGACTTCCTACAGCGCGGAGTTCTCGAATGTCTCGGGCCTCAAGGGCGGCAACTTCGTCCGCATTGCCGGCGTCGAGGTCGGCAAGGTCAGCAGCCTCAAGCTCGAGAAGGACGGCACAGTCCACGTCGAGTTCGCCATCGACAAAGGGCTGAGGCTCACCGAAGGCACCAAAGCGTCGGTGCGTTACGAAAACCTCATCGGAGACCGCTATCTCGCACTCGAGGAGGGAGCCGGTTCGCCGAGGAGACTGCCGCAGAACGCCACGATCCCGTTGGCCCGCACGTCGCCTGCCCTCGATGTCGACTCTCTCATCGGTGGGTTCCGGCCGCTGTTCCGTGCTTTGGATCCCGACCAGGTCAACGCGCTGTCCGGCCAACTGCTCCGGGTGTTCCAGGGTGAGGGCGCCACCATCTCGTCGGTGCTGGGCGAGACGTCCGCGCTGACCACGACGCTGGCCAACCGCGACAAGCTGATCGGCGATGTGATCACCAATCTGAACGTCGTGCTGCACACCTTCGGCAACCGCGACAAGCAGTTCTCCGACGGCTTGGACAAGCTCTCGCTGCTGGTCGGGGCTTTGTCCGAGCGCAAGACCGACATCACCAAGGACGTGGCCTACATCAACGCGGCGACCGGATCGGTCGCCGACTTGTTGACGCAGGCGCGGCAACCGATCAAAGACACTGTGGTGCAGACGGATCGCGTGTCGGGGCAGATCGAGTCCGATCACAATTACTTCGACGACCTGATCAGGACACTTCCCGACGTTTATCAAACGCTGTCGCGCCAGGGTCTGTACGGCGATTACTTCGGCTTCTACATCTGCGATGCCATCCTCAAGCTCAACGGCAGAAACGGACAACCCGTATTCGTCAAGCTGGTGAGCCAGGTAACCGGGCGGTGCTTGCCGAAAAAATGACCTCGATCAAAGAACGCTTCAACGCTCTCAATGAGAAACGGCGCCACATCAAGCCGCTCGCCGACCGTAACCGGGTCACCGTCGGTCTGGTCGGCATCGGCGTCGTCGTCGTCGTAATCGCCGCTGTCTTCTCGTACGAGAAGATCCCGTTCCTGACTGGAAAGTCCGGCTACTCCGCGTATTTCACCGAGGCGGGCGGAATCAAACCGGACAGTGACGTGCGGGTGTCGGGACTCTCGGTCGGCCGGGTGTCCAGCGTCAAACTGGACGGGACCAAAGTACTGGTCAAATTCACCGTCGACGACGACGTGGCACTGGGCAACCGCACCGAGGCGTCGATCAAGACCGAGACAGTGCTCGGCACCAAAATGCTCGAGATCACTCCGCGTGGAGACGGCACGCTGCAAGGCCCGATCCCGGTCGAACGCACCCGCGCGCCCTACGACTTACCGGACGCCTTGGGCGACCTGACCAGCACCATCAGCGCGCTGGACACCGAAAAGCTGTCTTCATCGCTGACCACGTTGGCGAACACCTTCAAAGACACTCCACCTGACTTGAAGGCCGCACTGGAGGGAGTTGCGCAGTTCTCCAGCACGCTGGACAATCGCGACGCGAAACTGCGCAGCCTGCTGACCAATGCGAACAAGGTCGTGGGAGTGCTGGGCAAGCGCAGCGACCAGATCGCCAACCTGGTCATCAACGCCAATGCCCTACTGGCCGAGCTTTTGACGCAACGCAACGCGGTCGACGCGCTGATGACCAACGTCGGTGCCGCGACGCGCGAGATCTCGGCCGTCATCGGCGACAACCGGACGCAGCTCAAACCCGCGTTGGACAAGCTCAACTCAGTGCTCGGGGTCTTGGACGACCGCAAAAAGGAACTGCAGCGCACCCTGTATCTGATCCCGAAGTACGCGATGTCGTTCGGTGAGGTGCTCGGGTCGGGGCCGTTCTTCAAAGCCTCGCTACCGAACCTGACGCTGGGACAATTTGCGCAGCCGTTTACCGACGCGGCGTTCTCCGACCTGGGACTCGACCCCAATGTGCTTCTGCCATCCCAACTTGTCGATCCGGGCACCGGCCAGCCCGGGCTGCCGCTGCTGCCGTTGCCATACCCGCGAACCGGACAAGGCGGCGAGCCGCGACGGACGATCCCGGATGCCATCACCGGCAACCCGGGCGATCAACCGTGCAGTGTGCCCGGCAGACCGGGAGCTCCCGGCTGCTACCCGTACCGGCAACCGCCACCGGCGCCGCCGCCAGGTGGGCCGCCACCCGGCCCGCCGGCGGATCTCCAGCCGCCGCCCAAGCAGACGCCGGTGTACCAGCCGGCACCCAATGAAGTGCCTGCGAACGGGGGTCGCTGATGGCATTCGCGAAAGTTCGTGCGCGACTTGATAACCGGGTCAAGGGCGGCGAGACGTGGATTGACAATCATCGACGCGCCACCAAGATCGCGACGGCGATCACCCTGGTGCTGACCCTGCTCGTCGGGATCAGCATGATGGTCACACCGTGGTGGAAGCAGGTGAACCGCAACACCTATATCGCTTACTTCCCGAATACCAACGGTGTCTACACCGGCGACGAGATCCGCATTCTCGGTGTCGCTGTCGGAACGATCGAGAAAATCGAGCCGCAGCCCAACGCGGCCAAGGTCACGTTCACCGTCGAGTCGGAGTATCCGGTTCCCGCCGATGTGCGTGCGGCGATTCTGTCGCCGTCACTGGTCTCGTCGCGAGCGATCCAGCTCGTGCCGGTCTACTCCGGCGGTCCGAAACTGGCTGACGGCGCGACCATTCCGCAGGAGCGGACCGCGGTCCCCGTCGAGTGGGACGACCTGCGTAAGCAGTTGGAGAAGCTGACCGACTCGCTGCAGCCGACGACCGAGGGCGGGACCAGCGCGCTAGGGCAGTTCGTCAATTCCTCGGCCGCGAACCTGCGCGGCGAGGGCGACACCGCGCGCGACACCGTCATCAAGCTCTCGCAGGCGGTTTCGGCGCTCGGCGACCACAGCACCGACATCTTCTCCACGCTGCGCAACCTGGAGACGTTCGTTTCCGCATTGACCTCCAGCAGCGAGCTGCTGGCGTCGTTCAACAAGAACCTGGCCACCATCACCACGGTGATGACCAATACTCCCAACGAGTGGGGCCAGGCCATTGCGGGATTGGACGGCGCCGTCAACGATCTGCGTCCGTTCGTCGCCGAGAACCGCGAGGCCATCGGTACGACCTTCGACCACCTCAACGAAATAACCACGGCGTTGAACGACAGCCGCCGTGACATCAAGCAGACCCTGCACGTCGCGCC
>CBAAAS010000392.1:0-4046 GCA_964658855.1 uncultured Mycobacterium sp. | reverse complement strand
ATCGGCCTGGGATTGCTGTTCGACACGTTGGTGGTCCGCTCGTTCATGACGCCGTCCATCGCTGCGCTACTCGGCCGCTGGTTCTGGTGGCCGATCAAGGTGCGGCCGCGGCCGGCCAGCGTCATGCTGCGGTCCAGCGGGCCCCGTCCCGCGGTGCGCTCGCTGCTCGGTTCCAGTTTCGGCGAGCCCGGCGAGGAAGATCACACCGCGCCGTTACCGAAATCGACTGCCTGACAGGTCCCTGCCACATCGAGGCTCAGTACGGCGAAGGAGCGGTATGGCAACGGTATTCATCACCGGCGGTCATGCCGGCATCGGGCTCGAGTGCGCGAGGCAACTCGCCGCCGACGGATTCAGCATCATCCTTGCCGGCCGCAGTCCGGCAACGATGGAGTCGGTCGCCGACGAGCTTCGCGCGTTACGCGATATCGACGTCACCACAGTCGAACTCGATCTCTCGTCGCTGGAGTCGGTGCGCAGTGCGGCGGCCAGCTGCGCGCAGCTGATCGAGCGTGGCGTAATCGAGCCACTGCACACGTTGATCTGCAACGCCGGCGGTCGGTTCGACGGGCAGGTGAAATACAGCCCGGAGGGTTACGAGCTGACCTTCGCGACGAACTGCTTGGGCCACTTCCTTCTGGTCGAATTGCTCTTTCCATTGGTGTCTGCGGACGGTCGCATCGTGTTCACGGCCAGTGGCACGCACGACCCAAACACCATGGACGGCAAGCTGGTCGGCGCCGCCGCCGAGCCGAACGCCGATGCGCTGGCCAGCGTCGGCAAGGATGGCGAGAAGCCGCTATCGGTGGGCAAGCGATATTCGACGTCCAAGCTCTGCACGGTCATGTACGCCTACGAGCTCGCGAGGCGGCTCGACCGCGCGGGCAGTTCGATCGCATCGATTGCCTACGACCCAGGCTCGGTCCCCGAGACGGGATTGTCGCGAAATCTCCCCAAAGTGGTTCAGTACGTGGCGAAGACGTCGCTGATGCACTGGATGTCGAAGCGCATCGGCATCACCACGTCCACCCTCGCGTTCTCCGGTGCCGCGCTCGCGGACTTGGCCGTCGACCCGCAGTACGCATCGGGGTCGGGTAAGTACTTCCAGGCACAGGAAGGCGAACTCTCGGCGACGCGGTCGTCGCAGACCTCCTACGACGAGCAGCGTGCGCTGGCCTTGTGGAATGACTCAAAGCGCCTCGTCAGACTTCTCCCCGACGAGGAACCCAAGCAACTACGCTAGCGAATCAGCAAGTCGCACAAGGTAACTAGACCTTCTCCACCACTCCGGCTTCGGTCTCGTCTTCGGTGCCGCGATGGATCAGCTCACGCACCGCCGGACGCGATCCGTATGGCTGGAGCATGATGCTGGCCGGGCGCGGGCGCACATGCTGAGGCCACCAGAACCAGCGGCCGAGCAGCGTCGCCAGCGACGGCGTCATGAACGACCGCACGATCAGGGTGTCGAACAACAGACCCAGAGCGATCGTGGTACCCACCTGCGCCATCACTCCCAGGGGGCTGAAGGCGAACGTGCCCATGGTGGCGGCGAACACCAGCCCGGCAGAAGTCACCACCGAGCCCGAGCCTGCCATGGCGCGAATCGTGCCCGTCTTGAGTCCGGCGTGGATCTCTTCCTTGAACCGGGATATCAGGAGCAGGTTGTAGTCCGACCCGACCGCCAGCAGCAGGATGATTGCCATTGCCAGCACCATCCAGTGCAGCTTCATCCCGAGGATGTACTGCCAGAGCAGCACGGAGAGCCCGAACGAGGCGCCCAGCGAGAGCAGCACGGTGCCGACGATCACGAAGGCCGCCACGACGCTTCGGGTGATGATCAGCATGATGACGAAAATCAAGGTGGCCGCGGCAATTCCGGCGATCAACAGGTCGATGTTGGAGCCGTCGTGCATGTCCTTGTATGTCGCGGCGGTGCCGCCGAGATAGACCTTGGAACCCTCCCACGGGGTGCCCTTGATCGCCTCGTGTACGGCCTGCTTGATCGGCATGATGTGGCTGATGCCCTCAGGGGTCGCCGGGTCACCTTCATGCGAGATGATCAGCCGGACGGCGTGGCCGTCGGGTGATATGAACTGCTTGAGTCCCCGCGCGAAGTCCGGGCTTTTGAACGCCTCCGGCGGAAGATAGAACGTGTCGTCGTTCTTCGCCTTGTCGAACGCGTCGCCCTGGGCGGTGGCGTTGTCGGACTGCGCTTTCGCCTGGTCGTTGATGCCCTTCGTCGTCGCATAGTTCGAC
Organism: uncultured Mycobacterium sp.; assembly: GCA_964658855.1. Taxonomy (GTDB): domain Bacteria; phylum Actinomycetota; class Actinomycetes; order Mycobacteriales; family Mycobacteriaceae; genus Mycobacterium. The sequence continues at coordinate 1,790 of CBAAAS010000392.1, read as the reverse complement.
ATGATGGTGTCGAGGTTTGCCTGCTGGCTGGCGATCTGCGGCGGGATCAGCGCCACCAGCTTCGGCTGAATCTTGTCCAGCTTGTCCAGATTCGCGCTGAGATTCTGGATGTTCTCAGTGACTTGGTCGAGGCCATCGAGCGCGTTGAAGATGGATCGCAGCGCCCAGCAACTCGGGATGTCGTAGCAGTGCTTCTCCCAGTAGAAAAAGCTGCGAATCGGCCGGAAGAAATCGTCGAAGACAGCGATGTCGTCGCGCAACGCCTGGGTGATCTTCACGGTTTCTTTTGTGAGCTGGGTGGTTTCGTGCGTGGTGTTGCTCAGATCCTGTGTGACCTGCATCTGCTCATGCAGAGTTGCCATGGTTTTCTGAAGCTCGCCTGCTTGCTTGAGCAGGTTGTTCGCCTGCTCCTCTTGGTAGTGCTGGGTCTGGATCCGGCCCGCGGCTTGCGCGCCCATTTGGAAACCAAGGGTGCTGTGGTCGAGCGGCGTGCCCAGCGGCCGGGTGATCGTCTGCACCCGACCGATCCCGGGGATGTGGAAGACCGCTTTGGCGATCTTGTCCAGGACGATGAAGTCGGCCGGATTACGTAGGTCGTGATCGGTCTCGATCATCAGCAGTTCGGGATTGAGCCGGGCCTGGTCGAAATGCCGGTCGGCCGCGGCGTAACCCACGTTGGCCGGGGTGTCCGCCGGCAGGAAGTGACGGGTGTCGTAGTCCGTCTCGTAGCCCGGCAGCGCGAGCAGACCGACCAGTGCGATCGCGATCGTCACCGCGAGAACCGGTGCGGGCCAGCGGACGATGGCAGTACCGATACGCCGCCAGCCCCGGGTCTGCAGCTTTCGCTTAGGGTCCAGCAGTTTGAAGAACGACGCCACCGTCAGCACCGCCGGGCCCAAGGTCAACGCCGCGATAACCGCGACAAGCATGCCGACCGCGCAGGGCACACCCAGCGACTCGAAATAGGGCAACCGGCAGAAGCTCAGGCAATACATCGCGCCGGCGATGGTCAGCCCTGACCCCAGCACGACATGCGCAGTGCTGTGGAACATCGTGTAGAACGCTTCTTCACGCGTCTCGCCCATACCGCGAGCCTCGTGATAGCGGCCGACGATGAAGATCGCGTAGTCCGTTCCGGCAGCGATCGCCAGCAACACCAGCATGTTGTTGGCGAATGTGGAAAGCCCCATGATTCCGTAGTTTCCGAGCGACGCAACTACACCGCGGGCCGCCAGCAACTCGACGAAGACCATGAACAGCATGATGAAAACCGTGCTCACCGACCGGTAGACGTACAGCAGCATCACCAGGATCACCAACAGGGTGACGAGGGTGACCTTCGCGACGCCCTTCTCACCCGCGTGAGACTGATCGGCGATCAGCGGACCCGCACCGGTGACGTAGGCCTTGATCCCCGGCGGCGCGGGCACCGCGTCCACGATCTTGCGAACGGCCTCGGTGGACTCGGTGGACAAACCGCCACCCATGTTCCCGGAGAGGTAGACCTGGACGTACGCGGCCTTTTGGTCGTGGCTCTGGGAGCCCGCCGCGGTCAGCGGATCGCTCCAGAAATCCTGAATGTGCTGAACGTGCTTCTTGTCGCGTTCGAGTCGCCTGACGATCTCGTCGTAGTAGCGGTGCGCCTCCGCCCCCAGCGGCTTGTCGCCCTCCAGGAGCACCATCGCCGAGCTGTCGGATTTGTACTCGTTGAATGTTTTTCCGACGCGCATCTGCGACACGAACGACGGCGCGTCCTTCGGGCTCTGCGACACCGAGTGGTTCTTGGAGAC
>CBAAAS010000391.1:0-4048 GCA_964658855.1 uncultured Mycobacterium sp. | reverse complement strand
GGCAGTCTGAGTTGTTTACCAGGCGCGGCATTTGGCGTTCTACTCGATACCTGCCCTGGCGGCAGTGGACCGATTGGCCGACTGTTGGATGCAGCCGCGGTTATCGATTTCGAGTCCTAAGGGGCGGCCGGACGGCGTTGTGAATCCTTCGGGCACCAAAACTGTTGTTATGGGCAAACATACGACCTGCGCGCTCAACAGTGGCCAGGATTGCCGCGAATGCCAAGGCGACGCTGCTGCCGCACGTTTTGATCTTGAAGAACAAAGTCGCGTAGCGGAACCGTCTGCCAGCGCGTTAGCGTGGCGCGGTGAACAAGCCACTGATCGCAGGGTTGCTGACCGCGTGGTGCCTGCTGGTGGTCGCGCCCGCGCTGCTCGTCTCCGTGGTGTTCCCCGACACCAGCACGGGTACCGATATTGGCGGCTCAGTCGTGATCATTTGGATCGTCGGTTACCTGGTGCAAATCGGCGTGTTCATGATCGCGGCGCGCAAGGCCACGAGCAACGCCATCGGCGGCTGGTTCCTCGCCTCGTCGATGCCCTTCGTCGCGGACTGGAGCGTCCCGGTCGCACCGTGGTCGCCGATCGCGATCGTCGCAGTCGTCGGCGCCTACTCGGTGTGGCTGTATTCTCGAATCGAACGCAGGGATAACCTGCAGCACAACGGAATTCCGGCGACCGGGACCGTGCTCGAGGTCAAGAAGCCGATCATGAACGTGGTCATGAACAACGTCTACATCCGTCGGACGCTGATGTTGCGGGTGCAACGCTCCGACGGCACCCCGCCATATCAGGTGAAGCACTCGGGCATGTTCATGCTCGGTGAAATCCCCAGCCCGGGCGACGTGTTCAACCTGCGGGTCGACCCCAAGAATCCAAAGCACATCGAAACAATGGACGCCGTCTCCGAAGCGGCCCCACCGTATCCGACGCCATCGTCGCCGTCGCCGTCGCCAGGAGATTCCACCATCGCCGAACAGCTTGGACAGCTCGACGATATGCACAACCGGGGCGCACTCACCGACGACGAGTTCGCGGCGGCCAAGCAGCGAGTGTTGCGCGGATAGCCTGCTGTGAAACGCGGCGACCGCTTGGCCTTCCCACTCGCCGAGCTTCCGGGCGCCGCCGCCGAACCGGGCCGCTAGATCTCAATCCGCGAACCCATGACCACCGTGCGGTCGGGAGGCAGGCCGAAGTAATTTGCGGCGTCGGCGGTGATGTGGGACGTCGCGATGAACAGGTGCTTGCGCCAGTGCGCCATGTTCTTCGCCGCACCCATGGTCAGTTCGAGGTCGGACAGAAAATAGGAAGCGCCGTCGACATCGATCTGACCTTCAGTCTGCGACGGGTCCAGAAGGCGAAGCACGCCGCGGACATCGGGCGCTTCCATGTAGCCGAAATGCGCGGTGAGATGCACGATCCCGTCATCTCCATAGCCGAGGTCGTCGATTTCCGTTCGCTCGGACTCGGGTACGCGCGGGACCGGCAGGGTGTCGATCGCCATGATGATCACATGCTCATGGAGCACATGATTGTGTTCGCAGTTGGCCCGCATCGCCAGGGGAGTGGTCTCTTTTCCGCGGTTGAGGAAAACCGCCGTGCCCTTGGTGCGCACTAACGGCGGCTGAGCGTGGGCCAGCCGATCGACGAACGGACGAAGCGGTCCCTCGGCTTCCGTCCGCGCTCGGGTGACGATGTCTTGTCCGCGCTGCCAAGTGGACAGCACGGTGAACGCAACCACGGCGATGAGCAGCGGCAGCCAGGCCCCGTGGACCAGTTTCGTCAGGTTCGCCGCGAGGAACAACAGGTCCACCGTCAACAGCAACCCGGCGCCGATCACGATCAGCCACAGGGGCGTATGCCATCTCTTCCGGGCGGTGTAGAAGAACAGCAGGGTGGTGATGGTGATCGTCCCGGTGACCGCCATACCGTAGGCGTAGGCGAGCGCCGCGGAGCTGCGGAAGGCGAACACCAGAATGAGCACCGCGACCATGAGTAGACCGTTGATCCACGGCACATAGATCTGGCCGATCGTCGACTCCGAGGTGTGCGTTATTCGTAGTCTCGGCAGATAGCTCAGGTGAGCCGCCGCCGATGCCACCGAATAGGCCCCGGTGATCACCGCCTGAGAGGCGATAACCGTTGCGGCGGTTGCCAATAGCACCATGGGTAGCTGCGCCCAGTGCGGAGTGAGCAAGAAGAACGGTGCGCTCGCCGTGGACTCGTCGCCGAGTACCAGCGCGCCTTGGCCGAGATAGCTGAGAGTGCATGCCGGCAGCACGACGAATAGCCAGCCCCGGGTGATGGCCTTTCGACCGAAATGGCCCATGTCTGCGTACAGCGCCTCCGCGCCGGTGACCGCGAGGACGACTGCGGCGAGGGCGAAGAACGCAATTCTGGCGTGCCCGAACACGAACGTCGCCGCATAGGTCGGCGACAGTGCCTTGAGGATTTGCGGGTGGCCGAGGATGCCATTCACGCCGCAGGCGCCGATCGAGACGAACCAGACGATCATCACCGGACCGAACAGCCGACCGACAGCGTTCGTTCCGTAGCGCTGAACCGCGAACAGCACCAAACTGATCACCGCGGTGATCGGGACGATCCACTCTTCGAGAGATGGTTCGACGACTTTGAGGCCCTCGACCGCCGACAGCATCGACATCGCAGGGGTGATCATGCTGTCGCCGAAGAACAGCGCGGCGCCGAAGATTCCCAGCGCGGCCAGCGCGGCCAGGGTCCGACGTCCCCCTTGCCCGCCAAAACGCCGTAGCAACGTGATGAGCGCCATGATGCCGCCCTCGCCGTCGTTGTCGGCGTGCATCACCAAGGTGACGTAAGTCAGCGTGACGATGGTCATCACCGACCAGAAGAGCAGTGACACGACGCCGTAGACGTTGTCGATGTTGAGCGGGACCGGGTGGGGGTCGGTGGGGTTGAAGACGGTCGCGAGGGTGTAGATCGGACTCGTTCCGATGTCGCCGAACACGACGCCGAGCGCGCCGACCATTACGGCCAGGCGAACAGATTTAGCACCGCCGACCGTGCGAAGCGGTTCTACAGGCTCTGACTTTGTCTGCACGGTGAGGTCCTCGTTCAGCAGCTGCACCTTTGTCATCGAGTAATTGGACGCGGTATGGGTGGTTAGACGCGTGGCGGGTAGATCCTAAGCAGGCCACGACCGTGCGCGCCGAGTCACAACTCGAGCGTTCACCTGTTCGTCGCCGCGATCACACGTGCGTCGCCGGAGCCAAGCGTGGAACACGTCCGGTCAAAACTGAACCGCCAGTCATCCGGAGTCGTAGGCTGAGCAAGTGCTCAGCATCGTGGACGACACCAGACGCGCGGCAGATTCTCGCTCACGAAAGTTCACGAAATAGGGATGATGCAATGACATCGGACGTCGTGACGAAAGCTTCGTCGGAGCACCAGCCGAATTTAGCCCGGCCCTGGTCGGCCCACCGACGGCGGACGTACCTACTCCTCACCGCGTTCACCGGCGTCGCATTCGTGCTGGCTGTCGGGGGAGTGGGCTTGCGGGTGTTGCCGCCGACCTTCACGGTCGACGTCGCCGCCAATTTGGCGTTCGGCGTGCCGGTGATCCTGCTGCCGCTGGTCTACTTCTGGACGGGTCGGGGTGAGCAGCGCCCTCGGCTGGAGCGAGCGGCCGAGCTGACGTTGATCTACCTGCCTTACACCGCGGGCAGCCAGCTCGGCTACGAGACCATCTTCTTGATCGGTCATCCATTCAACCTGTGGACGCCGACCACCGACCCGGGCTGGAAGTGGCTGTGGTGGCAATGGGGATTGACCGACACCCGCTACACGAGCGCCAACAACTGGATCTTCGGCCTGGAGCTGGTCGGCGTCATCACCGGTGCGACGCTCTTCGTCCTGTGGCTCCGGCTGATCCGCCCCGAACTGCCGACCGAATCGCGCATTCGTTGCCTTTGGCTGGCCTTCGCGGGCTGCGCGATTCTCCTCAGCAGTACCTACGTGTACTTCACGGCTGAAGTGCGGGCCGGATTCGGTGACATCGGGCAGGGTG
>CBAAAS010000390.1:0-4048 GCA_964658855.1 uncultured Mycobacterium sp. | reverse complement strand
CCGAACGGACGGCCTTCGCTTCCCCAGGTCTGCCACAGCGCCGTCACCGACTCGTCGGTGAACTGCGTGTCGAGTGCGCCCGGTGCGGCCACGACCTCGGCCAGGCCGGCTGATGTGCCATCTGCGCCGCGGGCGATGCGCGCGGTGGCGTGCCGGATCCAATGCTGCGCGGCGCCTTCGGAATTCGACACCGAGGGACTCGAGGACACCGTCACCGAACTGCCGTCGGCGACCACCTGAACGACGCGCGGCTCTCCGACGACGATCGGGTACTCGAACCGGATGTCGGACAGCGCCGATGCGTCGTATTCGGCGCTGGCGGTCGAAAGTGTCTGCAGTAGAACCGAGATCGGAATGATCTCGACACCGTTGTTGTGGTGTGAGCCCGGGTACGGCTTGGTGGTGGGCGTCAGGCGCGCCTGCCACAGGTGGCTCGGCGGGGTCGCAGCGACTGGGATGTGCCGACCGAGCAGGGTGCCGCGCTGCGGCGCCGACTCGGCGGTCTTCACGAATTCCTCTGCGCTGATCCAGTGCCGAGAGTGGTGCCACGGCGCGCTCGGCAGCACCGGGCGCGGCTCGGGCGGATGCGGCAGCGTCGGCGGGCGCATGACGTGTGTGCTGTTGAGGTTGGTGTGGAAGCTGACCGTGTCATCGCCCTTGCGGGACAACGTCCCGACGCTGTGGTGGTGCACCGACTCCAGCGTCTCGGTGATGGCATGGGTCAGCGTCGGGTGCGGGCTGATCTCGACGAAGGTGGCGTGCTGCGCGGAGGCGGCGGTGATCGCCTGGTGCAGCAAAACCGGCTGACGCACGTTGTCGACCCAGTAGTCGGCGCCCAGCGTCGGCACCGTGGCCGGGTCCGCGACCGTCGAGATGAAGGGAATAGTCGGCGTCTTGGGATTCAAATCGGCCAGCGCCGAACGCAATTCGGGAAGAATGGGATCCATCAGCGCGGTGTGCGAGGCGACTTCCATGTTCACCCGTCGCGCGAAACGCTCCTGCTCGCTGACCGCGACGATCGCCGCGTCGACCTGCGCCACCGAGCCGGCGATCACGGTCTGCCGCGGCGACAGGAATCCGGCCAGGCTCACCTCGGGGTAGTCGGCGAGAAACTCCTCGGCCGCCTCGGCGTCCATCTCCAGCAGGCCCACCGCGCCCTGGCCGGCCAGCCGGGCCATCAGCCGTGACCGGGTCCCGATGACGCGCAAACCTTCGTCCGGGGTGAGCGCTCCGGACACCACGGCCGCGGTCACCTCCCCCATCGAATGTCCAATCACCGCATCGGGTTCCACGCCGTAAGAGCGCCACAACGCGGTCAACGCCAACTGCAGGCCCATCAACACCGGCTGGACGCGCGCGTCGCCGGCCACCCGCTGGCCCTCGGTCAGCACCTGCTGCAGTGAAAACCGCATGTGCTCGAGGAACAGCGGCTCCAACTCCTCGACCGCGGCGGCAAACGCCGGCTCGTCGACCAGCAGCTGCCGGCCCATGCCGGCCCACTGCGAGCCCTGCCCCGAATACACGAAAACCGTTCCGGGCTTGCACAATCCCTCGTGCGGCTCGACGAGTCCGATCGCAGACTGGCCGGCCGCCAGAGCCTGCAGGCCGGCGACGGCATGGGCGCGGTCCCGCGCGACCAGCGTCGCGAAGGCCTTGTGTTGGGTGCGGTGATGGTTGAGCGTGTGGGCGACATCGACCAATGGCACCGCGGCGCCTGCACTGATCATCCAGTCCGCCAGCGTCGCGGCCGTCGAGGCGATGCGCGCCGGAGTCTTACCCGAGACCACCAGCGTGGTGATCACTGGTTCTGGTTGTGGCGCAACAATTTCAGCGACTGGTGCTTGCTCGATGACCACGTGGGCGTTGGTGCCGCTGACACCGAAGGACGACACCCCGGCGCGGCGCGCTCGCTCGACGGCGGGCCAATCCATGCCGTCGGCGGCGATGGTGAAGTTCGACGCTCCCTCGACCGCGTTGGGCGTCAACGCGGTGAAGTGCAGATGCCGTGGGATGTAGCCGCGCTGCACGGTGAGCACGGTCTTGATGAAGCCGGCGATGCCCGCGGCCGATTCCAAATGGCCGAGGTTGGTCTTGACCGACCCCAGCACCAGCGGCGCCGAGCCGCGGCGTTCGCCGAAAACCTGATGTAGCGCGCCTAATTCGATCGGATCGCCCAGCGCGGTGCCGGTACCGTGCGCCTCGATGTAGTCGATGTCCGAAGGCTCCAGTCGCGCCGCGGCCAGCGCCGCCCGCACCACCGCCTGCTGGGCCGGCCCACTGGGAACGGTCTGACCGCTGCTGGGGCCGTCCTGGTTGACCGCCGACCCGCGCACCACGGCCAACACCGAATCACCTTCGCGCACAGCATCACTGAGGCGTTTGAGTACCACGACGCCGCAGCCCTCGCTGCGCACGTAGCCGTCGGCGCTGGCGTCGAAAGTCTTGCAGCGGCCGTCGGGAGCCAGCATCCCCCACCGCGAGGTGGCAATGCTGTTCTCCGGGCTCAGCATCAGGTTGACCCCGGCCACCAGGGCCTGGTCGCTCTCGCGCCGGCGCAGGCTCTGACAGGCCAGGTGGACGGTGACCAGCGACGAGGAACAGGCGGTGTCGAGCACGACCGCGGGTCCGTGCACACCCAGGAAGTAGGACAGGCGTCCGGCAGCAAAGTTGGCCGCATTGCCGAACGGGACGTGCGGGTCGACCTCTTCCGGTGGCAGCCGGCCGGCCAACGTCAGGGTGTAGTCATACGTGGTCATCCCGACGAATACCGAAGTCTGGGTGCCGCGGATCTTGGGCGCGGGAATACCCGCGTTTTCCAGTGCCTCCCAAGTGACTTCGAGCAACAGCCGCTGCTGCGGATCCATCGCCGCGGCCTCGCGCGGGGAGATCCCGAAGAACTCGGCGTCGAACTCGTCAGGGCGCCAGGAGGTGAGGAATCCACCCTCCTTGCTGACGATCGTGCCGGGGATGGAGTGGTCGTCGGCGAAGAAGGCGTCGGCATCCCAGCGCCCGGCCGGGACTCCGACGATGCCGCTCTCGCCGTCCAGCAGCATCTGCCAGAAGTGATCGGGGGTATCTGCGCCACCCGGGAGCCGGCAACCGACCCCCACTACCGCGATCGGTTCGGTGTCACCCTGTTCGGCGATGTGCAGCCGCGCTGTCAGGTCATCGATCTTGCGCAACGCCTCAGTGATGATGGCCCGACGGTCCGACGGTGCAGCAGTCATCGCGCTCCCCCCGGTCTGTCGGAAAGTTGTTGTTGTCTTACATCGTGTGCGAGGGACGCGGCCTCGCCCACCGATGTCATCCGGGCGTGTCCAGTCGGTTCGCCTCGTCGCGCCCACAACGTTCTACCCAGCCGAAGTGACTGATGTTACCGCCACTCGGCTGTTGCCGAACGCACCCCCCCTGCACAGCGGGCATCGAGAAATCGAAAAAAGACACTGGCTTTACTCCCGCTGCGGTGTAAAACCGTCGGGACCCCACTAAGCGGTGGAATCCAAACGGCTGAAGTCATCCTGCTGGTAGACCTCAACACACGATGAACGGCGGATCTTCCCGCTGGTGGTGATCGGAATCGACCCCGGGGGAACCAGCACCAGGTCGGCCACCCGCAGTCCGTGCGACTTCGAAATGGCAGACGTGACTTGCGCTCTCACATCGCGGAGACGGTTCTGCATCTCCTGCGAATTGCCCTTGTCTTTCATCTCGGCGATCACGATCAGGCGCTCGGTGCGACCGTCTTCGATGGAGATCGCCGCAACCCGGCCGCCGCTGATCTCCTGGGTGGTGGCCTCGATGTCGTCGGGGTAGTGGTTACGCCCGTCGACGATCAGCAGGTCCTTGATCCGCCCGATGATGAACAGCTCGCCGTCGTAGATGGTGCCCAGGTCACCGGTGCGCAGCCACGGACCCAGCGGAGTTCCGCTCGTCGGGTCGACCAGCTGACCACCGAAGGCCTTCTGGGTCTGCTGCGGCTTGCGCCAGTAACCCGCGGCGATGTTATCGCCATGGAGCCAGATTTCACCGACCATGCCGGCCGGGTTCT
>CBAAAS010000389.1:0-4049 GCA_964658855.1 uncultured Mycobacterium sp. | reverse complement strand
AGCCCGTTCAGAGCCCACTGCCTGGTCAGGGCCCGCTTCCTGGGCCTCCCCCCGTCGGCCCGTCCCCGACCGTGGTCGACCAGACCCAGCCGTTGGCGTTTCACTGATTACCCGTCGCAACCCTGATGTTGCGAGGGCGCACTACTGTCAGGCCATGACGCTTCGCCGCACAGGCCGCTCCACATCCACGCTCCGGGCCTCGTACGCCGTCGCCCTCATGGTCATGGTGTCGACATTCGCGCCCACCTTGGCCCCCGCGATGCTCCCGACCGCATCCGCCGCCTGCCACGACGTCGAAGTGGTGTTCGCCCGGGGACGCCAGGAATCGCCCGGCCCCGGAATCCTCGGCAACGCCTTTGTCAGCGCACTGCGGTCCAAGGTCAACAAGAATGTCGGTCTCTACGCGGTGAACTATCCGGCCGACACCGAGGTCGCGGTCGGCGCCAACGACATGAGCGCGCACACAACGTCGATCATCAACAGCTGCCCGGACACCCGGATTGTGCTGGGCGGCTACTCGCTCGGCGCCGCGGTCACCGACGTCGTGATGGCCGCGCCCGGTGCAATGTTCGGATTCAACAACCCGCTGCCGCCGGGTGCCGATCAGCACATCGCCGCGATCGCACTCTTCGGCAACGGCACCAAGTGGGTGGGCCCGATCGCGAACTTCAATCCGACCTACGCCGACCGGACCATCGACCTGTGTCACGGCGCCGACCCGATCTGCAACCCGGCCGACCCGCACACCTGGCAGGACAACTGGAACCAGCACATGGCGAATGGCTACATCCAGGACGGCGAGCTCAATCAAGCGGCCGACTTCGTGGCCGGCAAACTCGCCTAACCACATTTGCTGATCGAACGCACAGGTCCGTATCAGCGGGCAAATAGTTTTGCCCACTAATTTCTCAGTCATGCGATCTGGTCTGCTCCGGCTGGCAGCGGTGGCGTTGTTCGCCGCCGCCTTGCTGACCGCCCCGGCACTCGTGCCCCGACCCGTGTCGTCGATTCCGACCGCATCGGCGGCCTGCCCCGATGTCGAAGTTGACTTCGCCCGTGGCCGCGAGGAAGCACCCGGCGTCGGCGCGGTCGGCCAGGCCTTCATCAACGCGCTGCAGCGCAAGGTGCCCAACAAGACGATCGGCGCCTACGGGGTCAACTACCCCGCCGACGTCAGTGTCACCAAGGGCTCCAACGACATGAGCGCCCATGCGCAATCCATGGCGGCCAGTTGCCCGAACACCAAGCAGGTGCTCGGCGGCTACTCGCTGGGCGCCGCCGCGGCTGACGTCGTGATCGCGCTGAACCAGCCGGGATTCGGCTTCACCAATCCCCTACCGCCGCCGGTGGATCAGCACGTTGCCGCGGTCGCGCTGTTCGGCAACGCCACCCAAAAGGTGGTCGGCGCAGTCCCCGGCCCCAGCCCGGCGTTCGCGGGCAAGATCATCGACCAGTGCGCGGCCGGCGACCCGATCTGCACCGGCGGCATCCAGGACCTGCACTGGCACTCGCATCTGCAGCCGTCCTACATCGACTCGGGCCTGGTGGATCAGGCAGCGAACTTCGTCGCCGGCAGGCTATGAATCGCGCGTGCGAATGTCGCGGGTGATCAACGTCCGGGCCTCTAACTCGCTGTCCGGCGGGTAATCCACCCGGACCAGCGTCAAGCCCTGCGCCGGTGCCGCGGCGTAATCACTGGACCGCCGGGTATCGGCGAGCAACTCAGCACACCAGTCTGCGGTGCGCCGATGTTCGCCGACGGCCATCAGCGCGCCGACCAGCGATCGCACCATCGACCAGCAGAACGCGTCGGCGGTGACGTGTGCGGTGATCAGATCACCGTCGCGCTCCCAGTCGAAGCGCTGCAGGTCGCGGATCGTCGTAGCCCCTTCGCGGTGTCGGCAGAACGCCGCGAAGTCGTTGAGCCCCAACAATTTCTGTGACGCTGATGCCATCGCGTCGACGTCGAGCAGCCGCGGCCAGCTGGTGATGAAGCGGGCCTGCTGTGGATCCACCCCGTAGTCGGCGGTGGAGATCCGGTACACGTAGTGCCGGCGCAGCGCCGAGAACCGTGAGTCGAAACCCGCTGGCGCGCGGACGATCCGGCGCACCCGCACATCGGTGGGCAGCAGCTTGCCCAGGCGGCGGACCAGCGGCTGAAACTCGGGTTGATCCGGCCGCGGCGTACGCGGATAGATATTGGGCAGCGCGTCGACGGGAACGTCGACATGGGCGACCTGGCCGGTGGCGTGCACGCCGGTGTCAGTGCGACCGGCGGCGCGCAGCCGCAACGGGCTGCGAAACACCGTCGACAGCGATTCTTCGAGGACACCCGCGACGGTGCGCTGACCGGACTGCGTTGCCCAACCGGCGAATTCCGTTCCTTCGTAAGCGACATCGAGCCGAAGACGAACGAACCCGCCATCGGTGTCGATGGCGGGCACGTCGTCGTTCAACGGTGAATCGCTACTCAGCGTTGTCGGCCTCGGCCTCTGCCTCAACGGCTGCCTGCGGTGCAGCTGCTGCGGCCTCGGTTGTCTCCGGCTCGTCGGTCGCGACCTCGGCCACAGCCTCGGGCTCGACGGCGGCCTGCGGCGCTGCCGCGGCGGCCTCAGCCGGGGCAGCCTTCGAACCCGCACGACGCGCACGGTTGGCTTCCGACGTCACCGTCTTCTCCTGCACCAGCTCGATGACCGCCATCGGGGCGTTGTCGCCCTTGCGGTTCTCGACCTTGATGATGCGGGTGTAGCCACCATTGCGGTCCGAGAAGAACGGCCCGATCTCGGCGAAAAGGTTGTGCACCACATCCTTGTCGCGGATCTTCTTGAGCACCTCACGCCGGTTGTGCAGCGTGCCCTTCTTGGCGTGGGTGATCAGCTTCTCGGCGTAGGGCCGAAGTGCCCGTGCCTTGGGCTCGGTCGTCTTGATCCGGCCGTGCTCGAACAGCGCCGTCGCCAAGTTGGCCAGCAGCGCCTTCTGGTGCGCTGACGACCCGCCGAGGCGAGGACCCTTCGTGGGTTTGGGCATTGCGACTTCTCCTAAATGGGGCCGACCCCCGTATCAGGTAGGGCCGGGACGGCACTCTTTCGAGCGATTGGGCGTTAGAGCTGTTCGGTTTCGGCGTAGTCCTGGTCGTCGTAGGCGGCGGCCTCGGCGGACCACGTGCCGGTGGCGACGTCGTAGCCGGCGACCTCCGACGGGTCGAAGCTGGCCGGGCTGTCCTTGAGCGACAGGCCCAACTGGTGCAGCTTGACCTTCACCTCGTCGATGGACTTCTGACCGAAGTTGCGGATGTCGAGCAGGTCGGACTCGGTGCGCGAGACCAACTCGCCGACGGTGTGCACGCCCTCCCGCTTGAGGCAGTTGTACGAGCGCACGGTCAGGTCCAGGTCGTCGATCGGCAGTGCGAACGACGCGATGTGGTCGGCCTCGGCCGGCGACGGGCCGATCTCGATGCCCTCGGCCTCGACGTTGAGTTCGCGTGCCAGACCGAACAATTCGACCAGCGTCTTACCCGCGGACGCCAGCGCGTCACGGGGGCCGATCGAGCTCTTGGTCTCGACGTCGAGGATCAGCTTGTCGAAGTCGGTGCGCTGCTCGACACGGGTCGCGTCGACCTTGTAGGTCACCTTGAGCACCGGCGAGTAGATGGAATCGACTGGGATACGGCCGATTTCAGCACCCGACGCCTTGTTCTGCACGGCCGGGACGTAACCACGGCCACGCTCGACGACGAGCTCGATCTCGAGCTTGCCCTTGTCGTTCAGGGTCGCGATGTGCATCTCGGGGTTGTGCACGGTGACGCCGGAAGGCGGCACGATGTCACCCGCGGTGACCTCGCCCGGACCCTGCTTGCGCAGGTACATGGTCACCGGCTCGTCCTCTTCAGAGGACACCACCAGGCTCTTGAGATTCAGGATGATGTCGGTGACGTCTTCCTTGACACCCGGCACGGTGGTGAACTCGTGCAGCACACCGTCGATACGGATGCTGGTGACGGCCGCGCCCGGGATCGACGACAGCAGCGTGCGGCGCAGCGAGTTACCAAG
>CBAAAS010000388.1:0-4061 GCA_964658855.1 uncultured Mycobacterium sp. | reverse complement strand
ATCGCTGCCGGGCGGTGGTCCGACCGGATCGGCTCGCGCATGCGGCCGCTGCGGATCATCTGTGTCGTGACCGCCGTCGTCATGATGGTCCTTGCGTTCACCGACAACGCGGGGTGGGGGTTTGCTGCCGTGCCGATGATGGTCGTTGCCTCGGCGATAGCCGGAGACAACGGCCTGCCGTTCACCACGGTTCCCGAGCTCGCCGGACCGTTCTGGAGCGGCTGGGTGCTGGGCACACAGAACACCTTCGAGAGGTTAGTAGTGGCCGCCGCACCGCCACTGTTCGCTGAGGTGATCGTGGCGTCCGGATATCCGCTCGCCTTTGCGATATGCGCGGTCTTCCCGCTCTTGGCTTTACCGTTGGTGCCGTTGAGAACTCGCGGCACCCGGCTGTAGCCCGGTCAGGGTGTGATGATGTGCGACGGGTCCGGCCGTAACTCCGGTGGGGCCTGGCTGTAGTCGCCGAACGGGCCGTCGCGGCGCTCGACGGCGGCGCGGACGCCTTCGTTCGCGGCCGTTTGGATGAAGCCCAGCGCCTCCGGGGTGTTGCGCATCAATCCGTCGAGGATGCCGCCGAGCGTCTGAGTCGACGACAGGCCCATGTTCTCGTAGGCCTGGTTGACGATCAGCTTCTGAGCCTGCAACTGCGACAATGGGATTCGCGACAACTCTGCGGCGATTTCGGCGACTCGGGCTTCCAGCCGCTCGAAGGGGACCGCTTCATTGATCAACTCGACCTCGGCGGCCTGCACGCCGGTCAGCGGCCGGCCGGTCAACGAATGCCATTTGGCCTTTGCCAGGCTGAGCCGATACAGCCACATCCCGGTCAGGTACGCACCCCACATGCGGCTGTAGGGCGTGCCGATCACGGCGTCCTCGCTGGCGATGACGATGTCGGCGCACAGCGCGTAATCACTTGCGCCACCGACACACCAGCCGTGCACCTGCGCGATCACCGGCTTGGAGGCCCGCCAGATCGCCATGAACTTCTGCGTCGGACCGGTCTCGCGGGCACTGACCATGGCGAAGTCCTTGCCCGGGTCCCAGCGCCCGTCGGTGTTCATCGCCTCGCCCCACTGCCCGAAACCGTCGCCGAAGTCGTAGCCACCGGAGAACGACCGGCCGGCCCCCCGCAGCACGATGACCTTTACTGCCGGATCCCGCTCGGCGAGGCCGACGGCGGCTTCGATCTCGTCGGGCATCGGCGGAACGATCGTGTTGAGTTGCTCGGGACGGTTCAGCGTGATGGTCGCGACCGCACCGACCGTGGCGTATAGCAGCGTCTCGAATTCGGTTGTCGGCATTATCAACCCACTGCTGGAGGGAGCATTTGGAATCCGGTCAGCACGGCGTCGGTATCGCGGGCGTAGACGCTGTTGCCGGGATCGGTCGACTGGACCGTCACCGTCGACACGAAAATGTTGTTGTGGAAGGTGCCCGCCACCATGAGCGTTCTGACTTTGCGCGGCGGAATCCGGCCCATGCTGGGGGCGTCGTAGTCGACCAACTCCGCCTCGTCGCCGCAGCGGGTTGTCTCCGTCGTGCTCAGGTCGGTGGCCCCGAGACGGTCGACCAATGCGGCTCGTTCCTGGTCGAAGATCGCTTGGTTGTCGCTACCGCTGTCGGACACGGATTCCAGCGTCACCACAGCCGTGGGCATGAAGTTGTTGTCCGACAGGCCCTTGTTCCTCATCGTGAACCGGATGACGTCCGAGTCGAGCATCGAGGCCCGTTCCCAACCGGTCGGCTGCGGGATCTTCAGCTGTGGCTCGCCCGACGCTCGGGAGTCGATCGCCGTCAGCGGAGCTGAAACCTGCTCGCATTCATTAGGTTTCGGCTGCGGTGAGTGAGTGTCCCGGGTTGCGCTTCCGGTGACCACTTTCGAGCAGCCGGGCACCGCCAGCAATGCGACGGCGGTGACCATCGCACACAGCATGTACGGCAAGCGCATCGCACAACACCACACCTTCATCACTTTCACTGTCAAGTGCCCAACATTCGCCACAGGAACGCGAAGCTCAGCGCCGTTTTGAACGCACTCTGCGCGTTGTCGGCCGCGCCCGCGTGGCCGCCCTCGATGTTCTCGTAGTACCAGACCCGGTGGCCCGCCGCCTCCAGTGCGGCGGTCATCTTGCGGGCATGCCCGGGATGGACCCGATCGTCGCGGGTGGAGGTGGTGATGAGCACCGGCGGGTAGTCGGTGCTGGCCGAAATATTCTGATAGGGCGAGTATTCGGCGATGAACTTCCAGTCGGCCGGGTCGTCGGGGTTGCCGTACTCAGCAACCCAGGACGCGCCCGCCAGCAGCAGATGGAAGCGGCGCATGTCCAGCAACGGCACCTGGCACACCAGTGCGCCGAACAACTCCGGGTACTTGGTCAGCATGATGCCCATCAACAGCCCGCCGTTGCTGCCGCCCTGCGCGCCGAGCTGCGACACGGTTGTGATGCCGCGGTCGACCAAATCGGTTGCGACTGCGGCGAAGTCCTCGCCCACCAAGTGACGTCCTTCGCGCATCGCCTGGGTGTGCCAGCGCGGTCCGTACTCGCCGCCGCCGCGGATGTTGGCCAACACGTAGGTGCCGCCGCGGGCCAGCCACAGCCGGCCCATCACCGGGCTGTAGCCAGGGGTGTAGGAGTTCTCGAATCCGCCGTATCCGTAGACCAGGGTGGGACCGGGCCCCTCCGCGTCGCGGGGGCGGACAACGAAGTACGGAATCTTGGTGCCGTCTTTCGACGTCGCGAAATATTGTGCGATGGAGAGGTTTTCGGCGTCGAAGAAGCCGGGCGCGGATTTGATCTGCTCGAGCGGTTCGCTGCCGGTACCACGCAACAGACGCGACGGGCTGTCGAAGCCACTGGAGTCGAGAAAGAATTCGTCGCCGGTGTCGTCGGCGGCGACGATCACGCTCTCGGTTGCCGCCGGGATGCCCGCCAGCGGGGCGCGTTCCCAGCTACCCGGGGTGACGATCTCGACCCGGCTGGCTACGTCGGCCAGCGTGACCAGCAGCAGTCGGTCGCGGGTCCAGGCGTACTGGTGCAGGCAGGTGTGCGCGTCGGGTTCGAACACCACGCTCAATTCGCGCCCACCACCCAGGAATTCGTCGTAGTTGGTTGCCAGCAGGGAGCCGGCCGGGTAGGTGGTGGTGCCGAACGTCCAGTCGGTGCGCGGTTCGATCAGAAGCCACTCGCGGTGAATCGAGAGGCTGCTCGCGTCCGAGGGAACGTCGATGTGGATCAGTTCCGAACCGCGCAGTTCATAGCGCTCGCTGTTCCAGAAGTCGGTGGAACGCGACACGAAGGTGCGCTCGAAACCGGGTGTCCGCTCCGCCGATCCGCCCACGCTGACGTCGGTGCGCGCTCCCTCGAAGACCAGTTCCGCGGCGTCCACCGGCGTACCGCGACGCCACCGCTTGACGACGCGTGGGTAGCCGGATTCGGTCAGCGAGTCGGGCCCGAAGTCAGTGCCGACCAAAACAGTGTCCGGGTCTTCCCAGCCGATCTGCGTCTTGGCTTCGGGCAGCTCGAAGCCGCCATCGACGAATTCGCGTGTCTGCAGGTCGAATTCGCGCACCACGACCGCGTCCGCGCCGCCCCGGGACAGATTGACCAGGGCGCGATCGAATTCGGGTTCGATGACGATGGCACCCGACCAGACCCAGTTCTCACTTTCAACGCGGCTCAGCTCATCCAGATCGATCAGGACGTCCCAGTCAGTGCCGTCGCTGCGGTAGCTGTCCAACGTGGTCCGCCGCCACAATCCGCGCGGGTTGGCCGCATCGCGCCAGAAGTTGTACAGGTGGTCGCCGCGACGGCGCACGTAGGGGATGCGGGCATCGGTGTCGAGCACCTCGAGTGTCTCGGTGCGCATCCGCTCGAAGTCCTCACCGGCGAACTGGGCCACCGTCGGGTCGTTACGGGCACGCACCCAATCGAGTTGCTGCTCGCCGAGAACGTCTTCGAGCCACAGGTAGGGGTCGTTCGACTGTTCAGCCATGAGGCCATTGTTACCGCGGCGGTAGTGTGAGCTGTGTAACACCGTCTCGGGTGGAAGAGGAGTGG
>CBAAAS010000387.1:0-4064 GCA_964658855.1 uncultured Mycobacterium sp. | reverse complement strand
CTGGCACGGGCGCGTATACCCGTTAGACTCTGCTGCGATGTCCGCCATTTCCCGACCACCGCGCACGCTGTGGCGATTGATGCTGCCGAGTTGCAGCCGGGCATGACTGACAACGCCGACAGCGGCCCCGAAGTCGGCCTGACCGGGCGCCCACCACGGGCGATTCCCGAACCCAAGCCGCGCACCTCGCACGGGCCGGCCAAGGTCGTGGCGATGTGCAACCAGAAGGGCGGCGTCGGAAAGACCACGTCGACGATCAACCTGGGTGCCGCCCTTGCCGAATACGGCCGCCGGGTTTTGCTGGTGGACCTCGATCCGCAAGGAGCCCTGTCCGCGGGCCTGGGTGTGCCGCACTACGAGCTGGAGCACACCATCCACAACCTGCTGGTCGAGCCGCGGGTGTCGCTGGACCACGTACTGATACATACCCGGGTCAAAAACCTGGACCTGGTGCCCAGCAACATCGACTTGTCCGCCGCGGAGATCCAGCTGGTCAACGAGGTGGGCCGCGAGCAGACGTTGGCCCGCGCGCTGCACCCGGTGCTGGACCGCTACGACTATGTTCTGATCGACTGCCAGCCGTCGCTTGGCTTGCTGACCGTCAACGGGTTGGCGTGCTCGGACGGCGTCATCATCCCGACCGAGTGCGAGTTCTTCTCGTTGCGCGGTCTGGCCTTGCTGACCGACACCGTCGAGAAGGTGCGCGATCGGCTCAACCCGAAGCTGGACATCAGCGGCATTCTGATCACTCGCTTCGACACGCGAACCGTGAACTCCCGTGAGGTGATGGCCCGGGTGGTGGAGCGGTTCGGCGATCTCGTGTTCGACACCGTCATCTCGCGTACTGTCCGCTTCCCCGAGACCAGCGTCGCCGGCGAACCGATCACCACCTGGGCCCCGAGATCGGGCGGCGCGGCCGCCTACCGCTCGTTGGCCCGCGAGGTGATCGACCGGTTCGGCGCGTGAACGCTCGCGCGACCTGCGAGGCACCACCCCAGAACGGCTTCCAGGTCAGGTTGACCAATTTCGAGGGGCCGTTCGACTTACTGCTTCAGCTGATTTTCGCCCACCGCCTTGACGTGACCGAGGTGGCGCTGCACCAGGTCACCGACGATTTCATCGCCTACACCCGCGCCATCGGTTCCGAGCTGGGACTCGAGGAGACCACCGCATTCCTCGTCGTAGCCGCGACGCTGCTCGACCTCAAAGCCGCTCGGTTGCTCCCGTCCGGTCGGGTCGACGACGAGGAAGATCTCGCGCTGCTGGAAGTCCGCGACCTGCTGTTTGCCCGGTTGCTGCAGTACCGGGCGTTCAAGCACGTCGCCGTGATGTTTGCCGAACTGGAGGCGGCCGCGCTGCGCAGCTATCCACGCGCGGTGTCGCTGGAGGATCAGTTCGCCGAGCTGCTGCCCGAAGTGATGTTGGGAGTGGACGCACCGGCCTTCGCACAGATCGCCGCGACCGCCTTCACCCCGCGGCCGGTGCCGACGGTAGGCACCGAACATCTACATCAGGTGTACGTTTCCGTTCCAGAGCAAGCCAAGCGGCTGCTGTGGTTCCTGGAGCAGCGTGGGATGGGGCAGTGGGCGTCGTTCTCCGACCTCGTCGCCGATTGCGAGCCCATCGAGATCGTCGGCCGCTTCCTGGCGCTGCTCGAGCTGTTCCGCTCCCGAGCGGTAGCATTCGACCAGTCAGAACCGCTTGGTGTGCTCCAGGTTTCGTGGACCGGAGAACAGCCGACCAGCGCAGAATTGCGGGACGAATACTCATGAGCCAACCGTTCGATGCCGATGTGAGCATCGACGTGCCCGAAACCGATCTGCCCGTTGACGCATCCGAGCTCGACTCCGATGTGAATCTGGGCATCGACGTCGCTACGGCACCCGAGCTCGAGGACAGCGAGCTGGGTTCGGTGCTGGAAGCGCTGCTGTTGGTGGTCGACACCCCGGTCACCGTGGACGCGCTGGCCACTGCTACCGAACAACCGGCCTATCGGGTGGCGGCCAAGCTGGCGGTGATCGCCGATGAACTCACCGCACAAGACAGCGGTTTCGATCTGCGTGAGGCCGGCGGGGGATGGCGGCTCTACACCCGGGCCCGATTCGCGCCGTACGTGGAGCGGCTGCTGCTGGATGGATCCCGCTCCAAGCTCACCCGGGCTGCCTTGGAGACACTCGCCGTGGTGGCCTATCGGCAGCCGGTGACGCGGGCGCGGGTGAGCGCGGTCCGTGGTGTCAACGTCGACGCGGTGATGCGCACCCTGCTCGCCCGTGGCCTGATCACCGAAGCGGGAAATGACACCGACACCGGCGCGGTGACGTTCGCGACGACGGAGCTTTTCCTGGAACGCCTCGGGCTGTCGTCGTTGACCGACCTTCCCGATATCGCGCCGCTGCTTCCAGACGTCGACACGATCGACGATCTCAGCGAATCCCTGGACGTTGAGCCACGTTTCGTGAAGCTCTCCGGCGGCTCGGTCTCCAACGACCCACCGTTGTCGTTCGATGTGGATCACGAGTGATGGCCGCCGCCAACGAGCCCGAAGGGGTTCGCCTGCAAAAAGTGTTGTCGCAGGCCGGAATTGCCTCCCGCCGGGTTGCCGAGCGAATGATCATCGATGGCCGCGTCGAAATCGACGGTCACGTGGTCACCGAGCTCGGCACTCGGGTCGACACCGATGCATCTGAGATCCGCGTTGACGGTGCGCGGGTGATCCTCGACGAATCGCTGGTGTACCTGGCGCTGAACAAGCCCCAGGGCATGCACTCGACGATGTCGGACGATCGCGGCCGCCCGTGCATCGGCGACCTGGTCGAGCAGCGGGTCAGAGGCAACAAGAAGCTCTTCCACGTCGGGCGCCTCGACGCCGAGACCGAAGGTCTGATCCTGCTGACCAACGACGGCGAGTTGGCGCACCGTCTGATGCACCCGTCCTACGAAATACCCAAGACGTATCTGGCCACCGTGAACGGGTCCGTGCCTCGTGGGCTCGGCAAGAAGTTGCGCGCCGGGATCGAATTGGATGACGGCCCGATCGCTGTCGACGATTTCGCGGTGGTCGATGCCATCCCCGGCAAGTCGCTGATCCGGATCACGCTGCACGAGGGCCGCAAACGGATCGTGCGCCGGATGCTGGCCGCCGTCGGCCTTCCGGTTCAGCATCTGGTCCGCACCGACCTCGGTGCGGTGACACTGGGCGAGCAGCGGCCAGGCAGCATTCGGGCCCTGCGCCGCAACGAGATCGGCGAACTCTACAAAGCGGTCGGGCTGTGAGTAGAACGGTTGTTGCCGTCGACGGTCCGGCCGGAACCGGAAAGTCATCGGTTTCAAGAGGATTGGCGCGCGAATTGGACGCTCGCTACCTCGATACCGGCGCGATGTACCGCATCGCCACCCTGGCCGTGCTGCGCGCCGGCGTCGACCCGACCGATCAGGACGGCGTGTTGGCGGCTGCGGCCGCCGCGAACCTCTCCGTGGGCCACGACCCCGACACCGACCGCAGTTACCTTGACGGCGAAGATGTTTCGTCAGAGATCCGCGGCGACGAGGTCACCAAGGCAGTCTCGGCGGTGTCGTCGGTCGCCGCGGTTCGCGCCCGGCTGGTCGACTTGCAGCGCACCCTGGCCGCCGGGCCGGGCAGCGTCGTCGTCGAAGGCCGCGACATAGGCACCGTGGTCCTGCCGGACGCCGACGTCAAAGTATTCCTGACCGCGTCGGCCGAAACACGGGCTCGTCGTCGCAACGACCAAAACGTCGCCGCCGGCCTGCCCGACAACTACGACAGCGTGCTCGCTGATGTGCGCCGCCGTGACCACCTGGACTCGACACGCGCGGTATCGCCGCTGCGCGCCGCCGCGGATGCCGTGGTCGTCGATACCAGCGAGATGACCGAGTCCGAAGTGATCGACCACCTCTTGGATTTGGTCACGCAGAGAAGCGAGGCAACCCGGTGACGCCCGAAGGCGACGATGATGGCGGCGCAGCCGTGAGTGAGCGCATCGGCAACGACGGCACGTGGGCTGATGAAAGCGATTGGGAATCAACGGAATTCATTGATTCAATCG
>CBAAAS010000386.1:0-4070 GCA_964658855.1 uncultured Mycobacterium sp. | reverse complement strand
TCTCGGCCCCGCGCAGCATCGGCGTGTCGACGAACCCGGGCGGGACGGCGTTGACGGTGATCCCGGACGGGCCGTACTCCAGCGCCAGGGATTTGGTCAGGCCATTGACCGCGGATTTGGCCGCGACGTAGTGCGCCATCAACGGCTGGCCGGAATGCGTGCTGGACGACGAGATGTTGACGATCCGCCCCCAGCCGGCCTCCACCATGTCCGGTAGGACTGCCTGGGTGGTGTGGAAGACACCGTTGAGGTTGACGTCAATGACCTTCGACCATTCCGCGAAGCTGATCTTGGAGAACTTCTGAAACCCCGTCATACCGGCGGAGTTGACCAGCACCAGGATTGGGCCGAGCTGTTCGCGAATCTCCGCCACCGCGGCGTCCACCTGATCGCGATCGGTGACATCGACGACGTAGCTGAACTCGTCGTCCGAGGCCGAGAGATCGATGACGGCCACTCGAAAGCCGTCGGCGCGCAAGCGCTCGGCGATCGCGCGCCCAATTCCTGAGGCACCGCCGGTGACGATCGCCGTCTTCAAGCTCTCTACCGCCCTACTCTTTGGCCAACTTCCTGAGCGACTGCCCAAACACTGCATGCCTATCACCCCGCGTCGTTTATGGTCAAGCCCATGGACAGGCCCCCGTTCCGCTTCGCCGTGCAGGCGACCAATGCCGCCGGCGGACGGGAATGGCATGACACCGTGCGCAAGGTCCAAGATCTCGGCTACTCAACGCTTTTCCTCGCCGATCACTATCTCGGTCCAGGGCCCGCCCAGAAAATTGCGCGCACACCCCGGCAGGATCTCGCTCCGATCGCGGCGATGGCCGCGGCGGCGGCGGTCAGCGAAACACTGCGGATCGGCTGCCGGGTCTTCTGCATCGACTACCACGTGCCCGCAGTGTTGGCCAAGGAAGCAGCGACCCTGGATCTGCTCTCAGACGGCCGCCTCGAGATGGGTATCGGAGCGGGTTGGAGCGAAACCGAATACAACGCAATGGGTTTGACCTTCGACCGGCCGGCCCGGCGAATCGCCAAGCTGGCCGAGGTGGTGTCGCTCATCAAAGCGCACTGGGAGGGCGAGCAACTGGACTTCGCCGGCCAGGTCGTTCAGGTGCGCGGCTATGCGGGCCGGCCGCTGCCGGTGCAGCGCCCGCACCCGCCGATCATGATCGGCGGTGGTGGTCCGCGAATGCTGGCGTTCGCCGGCCGCGAGGCCGATATCGTCAGCATGTCCAGCGTGCCGTTCGTGGCCCGCGACACCGACGGCCGCGACCCTCAGGCCGTCGCCCGGCGCCGCATGGACGTGGTCCGGGCCGCGGCGGGCGAGCGCTACAGTCAGCTGGAAATCGAGAGTTCGCCGTACTTCACAGCGATCACTGAAGATCCCGAAGCCGCTCTTGCACAGGCAGCCTCGAGGACCGGGATTCCCGCCGACGTGTTGCGCGAGCATCCGAACGTGATGGTTGGTTCCCTGGAAACCATTGTGGAGATGCTGCATTCGCGACGGGAGTCGCTTGGCGTCAACTACGTCACGGTGCAACAGTCACAGATCGAATCGTTCGCACCGGTTGTGGAGCGGTTACGCGGCCGCTGAACCTTGACCGCTGCGTGCCGAGGTGGTAACCATGGCACGTAACTATTTGGGCGATCGCTCAAATAGTTACAGCGCCCATACGACCACCGCAGGAGTGAGACGACTCAATGGCAAAGCGGACCAGATTCAGCGAGTACCAGAACAGTTATGCCAACTACAAGTTCGAACTCACTGACGACGGCATCCTGTTCATGCAGTGCCACACCAGCGGCGACAGCCTGGTGTGGAGCTGGAAGGCCCACGACGAGATGTCGGACGCCTTCGCTGATATCGCCGGCGACCGCGAGATCAAGGTGCTCATTCACACCGGCACAGGCGAAAACTACAACGCCAATTGGGGTCGCCTACCCAGCGGCGAACCGCCCGAACACCCCATCTATCAGGCCATGCCCGACGACCGCGGGACGCACAAGCTCGACGAGAAGGCCTGGTACGCACGCCATCTCATCTTCAATGTGCTCGACGTCGACGTCCCGATGATCAGCGCGGTCAACGGTCCGTGCAACATGCACTCCGAGGTGCCGATCATGGCTGACATCGTGCTGGCCTCCGAGGACACCTACTTTCAGGACGCCTCCCACTTCCCGCGCGGACAGGTGCCCGGTGACGGTCAGCACGTGATCTGGAGTGTGCTCGCCGGGCACAACCGCGCGCGCTACTTCCTACTCACGGGTCAAAAGGTCAGTGCGCAGGAGGCCAAGGAGTGGGGCGTGGTCAACGAGGTGCTGCCCAAGGACAAGGTGTTGGACCGGGCCTGGGAGCACGCTCGCGAACTGATCAAGCGACCACCGCTGACTCTGCGGTACACGCGACAACTGTTCACCAACCCGCTCAAACGGGCCTTCGTCAACGAACTCGGCCATGGCCTGGCCCGCGAAACCTACGCGCAGCGCGTGTTCTTCCCGTTCGGCGGTGAGATGGCGCCGCTGGACCGGGCGTGGGACGACGAGCCCTGGACCACACCGAGCAACGGGACACCCGCACAAGAAGGAGCTCACTCGTGACCAGCATCCAGCAACGCCTGTCGACCGGGCGCGGCAAATTCACCACCGACTATCCCGAACTGGGCACGGCGCCGGTCAATTACGAGGATTCCATCTCCCCGGAGTTCTTCGCCGACGAACGCGAGGCGGTGTTCAAGCGAAACTGGTTGTGCGTGGGGCGAATCAATCGCCTACCGCGCAAAGGGTCGTACTTCACCCGCGACCTGCCGGGCCGGCTGGCCTCGATTGTGATCGCCCGCGACCTCGATGACACCGTGCACGCCTTCCACAACGTGTGCGCCCACCGCGGTAACAAGGTCGTCTGGCAGGAACATCCCGGTGAGGAGTCGTCGGGAAGCTGCCGTGCCTTCTCCTGCAAATATCACGGCTGGCGATATGGCTTGGACGGCAAGGTCAATCACATCACCAACGAGGGCGAGTTCTTCGACCTGGACAAGAGCAAGCTCCGGATGCCGCCGGTGCACTGCGAGGTGTGGGCCGGGTTCATTTTCGTCAACCTTGCCTCCGAAAAAGAAAGGGACCCCGCTCCGCTGCGCGAATTCCTCGGCGACGGGTTGCTGCCCATCGAGGGCTACCCGTTCGAGAAAATGACCCAGCATTACGGGTTCTCCACCCGGATCAACGGCAATTGGAAGCTCGCCGTCGACTCGGTGTGCGAGTGGTATCACCCGCCGTACGTGCACGGCCGTTTCATCGATCCGGACGTCGCCAAGGCCGAATTGATGGTGCCGCCGGTCGACTCGTATCACTACGACCTGTTCCGCCCGCACATGTTGACGTCGGTTCCCGGGCCGCCGCCATTGCCGCACCGCGAACACGGGACCGCAGGACCGGCTCGCCAGGACCAGCGTTGGGTCTACAAGCTTTTCCGCGCAGGCCTTTTCGGACCCGACGATATTCCGGACATCGGTATCGACGAGTCCGCCGACTTTCTGAACCGCGGCGAGATCGCCGCGTGGGGCAACGACCAGTTCTGGGTCTTCCCGAACATCTCGATCCAGCTCTGGGCGCGCAACTATTACATCACCTACACCTACTGGCCCGAGGCCGTCGATACGCACATCTACGAGATCGACCTGTACTTCGTGCCGCCGGCGAACGCGTCGGATCGGCTGGCACAGGAGTTGGTGGTGGACAGCACGATCGAGTTCGCCATGCAGGACGTCAACACCATCGAGGCCACCCATTCCGCGCTCAAGACGCGCGCGCAGAACACCTTTCACCTAAGCGACCAGGAACTACTGATCCGCCAGTTCCACACGGTGGTCCGCGACACCGTCGGCGCGTACCAGTCCGCGAAGGAGTCATGATGTCGGCGTTACCCCCGGCCTTTTCCGACCTCGAGCCGTTTGTCGCCGACTGGGCACTGCCGACCCGGGCACAGCGCTACGAAGCCCGGCTCTCGAACCCTTTCGACGAACTGGTCAGGTTTTACGACGCACTGGCGCCCCGGGCGGAGGAGGCCATCGGCT
>CBAAAS010000385.1:0-4095 GCA_964658855.1 uncultured Mycobacterium sp. | reverse complement strand
GCGCTCAACCCGATCAGCAACCGACTGTCCCGCGGCACGACACTGGGCAGCGATGGCAGCGAGCACAGTCGGCGTCGCAAACTGGTCGCCCACCGGATGCTGCCCCGCGCGCTGGGTGCCATCAGCGACAGCGTCACCCGGCAGGCTGCCCGGGTTGTCGAAGCCGCAGTGGCCAAAGGCGAGATCGACGGCGTGACCGATCTCGCCACCGCGTTACCCCTGGCCGTGGTGCCCGACCTGGTCGGGTGGCCCCGGGATCAGCGGGAGCACCTGCTCGCCTGGGCCGGTGCGACATTCGATGTCCTCGGACCACTTAATCGGCAATGGCTCAAAGCGTCGCCGTCGAGCCTGCAGATGCTGCGTTTCGCGCGCCGCGTGGTGCGCCGGCGCAGCGTCATCGAGGGGAGCTTGGGCCATGACGTGCTGACCGCCGCCGACGAGGGGAAGTTGGCGCACAGCGAGTGCCCGCCGTTGATGGTCGACTACGTCGCGCCGTCGCTGGACACCACCATCAGCGCCATTTCCAGTGCGCTGCAGCTGTTCGCGACGTTCCCCGATCAGTGGCAGATCCTCAAGTACGACCGCAACTTGATCCCCGGCGCCGTCAACGAAGTCATCCGTTACGAGTCCCCGCTGCGCGGGTTCGCGCGAAAGGCAGTGCAGGAGACCTCCATTGGCGATGTCACGATTCCGGCTGGGTCACGTGTCCTGGTGATCTACGCCTCGGCCAACCGCGACGAACTGGAATGGGACCAACCCGACGTCTTCGATGTCCGCCGCGACGCGACCCGGCAGCTGGGTTTCGGCCACGGTGCGCATGCCTGCGCGGGGCAGGGGTTGGCACGGCTGGAAACCGAGGCGATGCTTCGTGCGCTGGCCGAACGCGTGGACCGGATCGAGCTGACCTCACCACCAACGTGGGCGATCAACAACATCATTCGGCGCCACGAACGCCTGCCACTCAAGCTCATTGCCGCCTGAGCCGGCTCCGGCCTACTTCAGCTCGGAGGACGACAAGCCCAGCAGACGGCGTGCCACAACCAGTTGCTGAATCTGCTGGGTGCCCTCGAAGATGTCCATGATCTTCGAGTCGCGCGCCCACTTCTCCAGCAGTGTTTCCTCCGAATAGCCGATGGTGCCGACCATTTCGACGGCTTTGAGGGTGATGTCGCTGCCCACCCGACCGGCTTTGGCCTTGGACATCGACGCCTCTTTGGAGTTGGGGATGTTGTTGTCGGCCTGCCACGCGGCACGCAGGGTCAGCTGGTAGCTGGATTCCCACTCCGCCTCCATTCGGAGGACCTCGGCAGCGGCGGCGCTCTGCACCTGTGCGGGCTTGTCGTACGAGATCTCCACGCCCGCGCTGGTCAGGATCTTGCGTAGCTCTTCCAGAGTGGCGCGGGCAATACCGACGGCCATCGCAGCGACCACGGGTCGGGTGTTGTCGAAGGTCTCCATCACACCGGAAAACCCCTTGCCCGACTCGATTTCGGGATTGCCGAGCAAGTTGTTCTTGGGAACGCGGGCATTCTCGAACCGGATGGCCGCGGTGTCAGAGCCCTTGATGCCGAGCTTGTTCTCGAGCCGCTCGACGGTGACGCCGGGGTGCTCGCGCGGCACGATGAACGACTTGATCGCCGCACGGCCCTTCGACTTGTCCAGCGTTGCCCACACCACGATGTGGGTGGCTCGCGAGCCCGCGGTGACGTAGATCTTCTCGCCGTTGATCACGTAGTCGTCGCCGTCCAGCTTGGCGGTTGTGGTCACGGCCGCCGAGTCGGACCCGAATCCCGGTTCGGTGATGGCCATTGCGGCCCAGACCCGGCCCAGTCGCTCGAGCTGTTCATCGGTTGCCACGGCGGACACGGCGGCGTTCCCGAGGCCCTGGAAGGGGATCGACAGCAGCATGGCTGCGTCTCCCCAGCTGGCTTCCAACGCCTGCAGCACCGCGGACAGGTTGGCACCGTTTCGGTTCTCACCGTTGCTTTCGCTGCTGCGAAGCCCGTTGACGCCGGCCATGTCCAGCGTGTTGGCCGCGGTGGCTCCGGCGAACAGCTCGGCCAGCGTGTCGAGCTCGACCGGGTAGGCGTGCTCCTTCTGGTCGTACTTGCGGGCAATCGGTCGCATCATCTCCGCGGCGCCTTGGTGCGCCGTGTCGATCACCGCGCGCATTTTGCCGGGCAGTTCCAAATTTATTGCCATGATTAGTCTTTCGTTGCCGGTGTATGGGCGATCGGATGACGGCTAGATAACTACAACGCCCTCGGCGACGCCGAGGACTCGTAGGTCGCGGTACCAACGCTCGACGGGGTGCTCCTTGGTGAAGCCGTGTCCACCGAGTAACTGCACGCCGTCCAGGCCGATCTGCATGCCCTTGTCGGCGCCGAGTCGCTTGGCCAGCGCGGCCTCGCGGGAGAACGACAGACCTTGCTCGGCCCGCGCCGCGCCGCGCCAGGTGACCAGGCGTAGCCCATCGAGTTCGATGGCGATGTTGGCGCACATGAATGCGACGGACTGTCGACGAGCGATGGGCTCGCCGAACGCTTCTCGTTCCTTCACATACGGGATGACGTAATCCAGCACGGCATGCGACGTGCCGACCGCGAGTGCGGCCCAGCCCAGCCGCGACAGTGCGATGGCTTCGGAATAGTCGGCATCGGTTGCGTCGTCTTCGCCCAGGCGTGCGCTCAGCGGCACCGAGACGTTGTCGAGTTCGACGCGGCCCAGCGCGGCAGCGCGGATTCCCATGCTCGGGTCTGACTTGACGGTGAGACCTTCAGTCGCCGACTCGACGATGAACAGCGCCGGCTTGCCGTTGAGTTGGGCTGCGATGATGAACAATTCGGCATCGGCCGCCGCCGGGACCAGCGACTTGACGCCGTTGAGCCGGTAGCCGCCCGGGGTGCGGACGGCGGTGGTCTTGAGGGCCGTCGGGTCGAACAGCGGCTGCGGCTCGGCGATCGCCAGGCAGGCCTGCGGGACGTTCTCACCGGCGAACTCGTTCAGGTAAGTCGCCTGCTGACCGGCGCTTCCCCAGTGGGTGAGTGCGGCGGCGACGCCGGCCGGCGCCAGGATCGGCAGCGCCAAACCCATGTCGCCGTAGGCCAGCGCCTCGGCCACCAGCACGTTGGTGACGCTGGATCGCTCCGCGGCGATACCGTCGAAGTCCTCGGGAATGTTGATCGCGGTGATACCCAGCTCCGCGGCCTTCTTGACCAGGTCCGGGGGATAGGTGATGGCCGCGTCGGCATCGTGTGCGGCTGGCCGCAGCACCTCGGCGGCGAATTCCTCGACGGTTTCGACGATCAGCTTCTGGTCGTCGTCGGGCGTCAGGTCGTAGTAGTCCTTGCCGCTGGTCTTCAATCGGGCGGGTCCGCTGCGCAGGTTCTGGACGCGCTTGAACTGGCGGCTGGTTGCTCCGGCGGTGGCGAAGATCGTCTGGGCGCCGTAGCGCAGCGTCCGGTTCAGCGGATCGCGCAACCCGTACTTGTCCAGGAATTCCTGGCCCACGAGGGGTGTGAGCACGCCCAAAGCGACGTCGATGCCAGTGCGTTTGTGCTTCTGCTGCCCGATCGCGGACTTCTTGCCTGAGCGCTTGGGACGTGGCTTCGCGCCGTTAGGGGAGCCGTTCGTGGGGGTGACAGTGTTTGTCATGAATGCAGCCTCGGTCGTTGGGGCAATGCGATGACTGTATCTTACTCCGGAGTAAGATAGAAGTTGCGTGTTGCGCAGTTCACACGCTAGAGCTAACCAGCGGACAGCCTGCCAAGGACCTGATCGTGCAAAAGACCGTTGCTGGCCACCGCGTTTCCGCTGTGTGGGCCGCGGGTGCCGTCCAGACCCGTGAATGTCCCGCCCGCCTCCCGGACCAGGATGTCCAAGGGCGCCAGGTCCCACACCGACACTTCCGGTTCGGCCGCGATGTCGACCGCGCCCTCCGCGACGAAGCAGTAGGACAGGAAGTCGCCGAACGCGCGCACCCGCCATACCTCGTCGGTGAGTTCCAGGAAGCGGTCGCGCACGCCGAGTTGGGCCCACCCGGACAGGCTGGAGAATGAAAGGCTGGCCGAATCGAGTTGCGCCACTGAGGAAACC